>NZ_JABFAX010000012.1:53254-104288 GCF_017168395.1 Micrococcus sp. KRD128
GTACGCTCACCTGAAGCAGTGGCGGGGTCTGGCGACCCGGTATGACAAGTACGCGATCATCTACAGGGCCGCTGTGGTGCTGAATGCTGTGCTCGCATGGTCAAAACGATTGTCAGACATGCCCTAGGGGTGGCACCTCATCTGCGGAGGCGCAGTGCTGGTATTCTTGACGGGATCCCCTGCGTGCCGCCGAAGAGTGCGGATGCATGCGTAAGGGGAGAACGCAGAACCTCCTGCCGCGGAGAGACCGCGGCCGCAAGCCCAGAGGAGGTGGGTTCGCATGCGTGCTTATGAGCTGATGGTGCTGATCGACCCTGAGGTCGACGAGCGCACCGTGGAGCCGACCCTGAAGAAGTACCTCGAGGTCGTCACGAACGCCGGCGGCACCGTCGACAACATCGACGTGTGGGGTCGCCGCAAGACCGCCTACGAGATCCAGAAGAAGTCCGAGGCCATCTACGTGGTCGTCAACTTCCAGTCGGAGCCGGCCGCCACCCAGGAGCTGGACCGTCTGCTGAACCTCAACGAGACGATCCTGCGCACCAAGATCATCCGTCCGGAGGAGCAGAAGATCACCGCTGAGTGATCCTCGTACCGTGTCCGGAGGGTCTGAGAGCATCGGATCAGTCCCCGACGCCCCCACCGGAACCCCGCTGAGCAGTCCCGGATCCCCGGATCCGGTCACTGACCGGCAGAACCCCCGAAGACAGGAGTGACCATGGCAGGCGAGACCGTCATCACCGTGGTCGGCAACCTCACCGCCGACCCGGAGCTGCGCTTCACCCCGAACGGCGCGGCCGTCGCGAACTTCACCGTCGCGTCCACGCCCCGCACGTTCGACCGTCAGACCAACGAGTGGAAGGACGGCGAAGCGCTGTTCCTGCGCTGCTCGGTCTGGCGCGAGGCCGCGGAGAACGTGGCGGAGTCGCTGACCAAGGGCATGCGCGTGATCGTACAGGGTCGCCTCAGGGCGCGCTCCTACGACGACCGGGACGGCAACCGTCGCACCAGCTGGGAGCTGGACGTGGACGAGGTCGGCCCGGCGTTGCGGTTCGCCACGGCCAAGGTCACCCGCGCCCAGCGCGGCGGTGGCGGCGGTGGCGGCGGCCAGCAGGGAGGCGGCTTCGGCGGCGCCCCGGCCGGCGGCGGCTTCGGGGGGAACAGCGACGGCGGCTTCGGCGGCGCCCAGCAGGGCGGCGGCTGGGGCGGCCAGCAGCAGGGCGGCGGCCAGGCCGCACCGCAGGACCCCTGGTCCGGCGGCGGCGGTGGCGGTGGATGGGACACCCCGTCCTCCAACGAGCCCCCGTTCTGATCCTGCACTGACCGGGCGCGGCCCCCACGGCCGCGACGGACACGGAACACCACGGACCTCTCCGTCCGGGCGCATCTCGCCCGGAGGGCCGCCCCGGCGGCCCATCCCACCCGCGACCCGGCACCGCCGGGCCGCACCGCACACGGCCCCGTGCCCCGCACGGGACACCGCGTGATCCCATCCCGCAGAACCGTTCTGCGGGCTCCAGACAACTCTGAAGGAGCACCACGATGGCGAAGGCTGAACTCCGCAAGCCCAAACCGAAGTCCAACCCGCTCAAGGCCGCCAAGATCACCGAGATCGACTACAAGGACGTGGCCCTGCTGCGCAAGTTCATCTCCGACCGCGGGAAGATCCGTGCCCGTCGCGTGACCGGCGTGACCGTCCAGGAGCAGCGCAAGATCGCCCAGGCCGTCAAGAACGCCCGCGAGGTGGCCCTGCTGCCCTACGCCGGCGCCGGCCGCGGCTGATCGAGCGAGCGAAGGAAGGAACACCCAGATGGCAAAGCTCATCCTGACCCAGGAAGTGGCCGGTCTCGGCACCTCCGGTGACGTGGTCGAGGTCAAGAACGGGTACGCCCGCAACTACCTGCTCCCGCGCGGTTTCGCCACCGTGTGGACCAAGGGCGGGGAGAAGCAGGTCGAGTCCCTGCAGAAGGCCCGCGCGGCCCGCGCCGTGGCGAACCTGGAGGACGCGCAGGCCCAGGCCGCCCAGCTCCAGTCCGCCACCGTGAAGCTCGAGCGCACCGCCGGTGCGGAGGGCCGCCTGTTCGGCGCCGTCCAGACCGCCGACGTCGCCGAGGCGATCGAGGCCGCCGGCCTCGGCTCCGTGGACAAGCGCTCGATCACCCTGCCGGCGCACATCAAGTCCGTGGGCAACCACGAGGCCCAGGTCCGCCTGCACGAGGACGTCATCGCGACCGTCCAGCTGCAGGTCGTGGCCGCCAAGGCCAAGAAGTGATCATCCGCTTCTGAACGCGTCGAGTACGCGTCATCCGCCCGATGATGCCCCGCCCGTTCCACTCGAACGGCGGGGCATCATCGTGTGTAGGGCGCGATAGGGTGGTGCCAACTGTTCGGTGTCCTATACACTGAACTGACGACCGGGAGGGGTTCGCAACGCCCCGTGGCTCTCGATAGGGAGCCCCCGGTTTCTTTTTCGCGCAGATTCAGTCGAGACCGCTGTCCCAGTCGTGTCGCCAGACGAACGTTGGCACGCCGTCATTTCGCCACCCCAATGTCGCTCCGGGATACCGAGCAAACTCGATCTGATGGATCTCGCGGTCAACGCTGCCCCAAGGTGCAGATCGCCGGGCGGGCCCGGCGAAACGCCCGAAGGGATAAACCTTGACCCCATATCCATTGGGATCTCCGGACGGAGAGCAGGCCGTGCTGCGCAGGAACGTTCGGACATACCCGGGGTCGTTTGAGTTGAAGTAGCGGGAGATCGCGCCCGCCGCCAAGTCAGCGACCTGAATTCCGATGCTCTCTTCGGATGGGATGAAGGCGATGGTGTCTAGGATCCGGTCATATTTCAGGAACTCGGACCCATTCCGCATCACCTCCCGTAATGCCTTGTCATCGGCCTGTTCCTCGTCCATGAGGACCAACGCATGCGTCGCGTGCTTCTTTGCGTTCATTTGAATGCGCTCGAGGAGGGGGGTGAGGGCCTCCTTGAGTGGGTGAGCCTCCTCGCGCAATTGCCTCTGGTCTACGACAACGCACAGGAATTCGACGGAGGGCACTTGAGCTGCCTCACGCAGTGCCGAGTACACGAACGCGCGACGTTCATTCGGGTCCGTCAGCCCAGCGCGGATCATCCAATGCGGCTTGCGCGGCTTGTTGTCCTTGCTTCGCCCGACCTGATTGAACTTCAACTCGACGGGATGCCCCAGCGGCATGCCGTAACGCTCCGCCACGGCGCGGATCTTGCTGCCCAGCTCCGGGACCCGGGCAGCCTCGATGCCGAACCCTCCGAGCGCGAAGTAGGGCTTCGTGGGATCCCCACTGCGGTCGCCGGAGTCGTCGAAGTAATAGACTCGCACATACCCTCCTCATTCCGTCTGCACATCATCCCATCCGATCCGGAGCATGTGGCGATCAGTGATCTAGTAGTCCCCTGCGCGAACCTCAGGCCGGATTCTCTTCGGGGCCTCGTGCCGTGGGGGAACATGGAGGTCATGCCCTCCGCCCCACCGCCCTCCGACCCCGCCGGCTCGACGGCGGCCCCGCGCCCGCCGCTGTGGACGCGCCCGTTCATCCTCGTCAGCGCCACCTACCTGTTCGTGGCGATGATCTTCTACACGCTCATGACCGCGATGGCGCTCTACGCCGTCACGTCCTTCGGCGCGTCGGACGCAGAGGCCGGCGTCGTGGTGGGGGCGTTCGTGCTGGGCGCGGTCCTCACCCGCATGACGACGACGCCCGCCACCTTCGCGTGGGGGCGGCGGCGGGTCCTGCTCGTCGCCTTGGCCTGCTACGTCCTCACGACGGCGGCGTACCTCTGGGCGGACTCCCTGGCCGCACTGACCGCGGTACGCCTGCTCAACGGCATGTGCTTCGGCGCGGCCGGCACCGTGCTGGCCACGGCCGTGCAGCGGATCGTCCCGCCCGTGCGCCGCTCCGAGGGCACCGGCTGGTTCTCCACGTCCATGACGCTCGCGGGCGCCGTCGGGCCGATGGTGGCCCTGCAGCTGAGCACGGCCCTCGGCTACGACGCCCTGTTCCGGGCGTGCATCGGCTTCACGGGCATGGCCCTGCTGATCGCCCTGTTCCTGCGCGTGCCCGAGCCGCCGCTGACGGGCCGGTTCCGGCTGCACCGGGCGGACGTGTTCTCCGCGGAGGTGGCGCCGGCGGCGGGCGTGGCCCTGGCCTCCGGGTTCATGTACGGCGGCATCCTCGCGTTCATGGCCACGTTCGCGCAGCAGCAGGGCTACCCGGCGATGGTGCCGAGCCTGTTCTTCCTGCTCTTCGCCGCGGGCACCATCGTGGGCCGCGCCGTCCTGGGCGTGCTGCACGACCGGCACGGGGACAACGCCGTCGTCTACCCGATCCTCGCGGGCATGGCCGTCTCCTACGCGGTGCTGGCGCTGTGGCGGGAGCCGGCGGGCATGCTCGCGGCCGGCGCCCTGCTGGGGCTGACCTACGGGCCCGTGGTGAGCGTGTTCCAGACCATCGCGATCAAGGTGGTCCGGCCCACCGAGATCGGCGTCGCCACGGGCACGTTCTTCCTGCTCCTGGACCTCGGCACCGGCCTCGGCCCCATGGTGCTCGGCGCGGTGGCGGCCGCCGTCGGGATCCCGGTGATGTACCTGCTCTCCGGCGGCGTCGGGGTGGCGCTGCTGCTCTACTACCGGCTCGTGCACGGCGGCCGGGCCATCGCCCGGCGCCCGTCCCCGGCCTGAGCGGGGCGGCGCGCTCAGGCGGGCCCGTGCCGGCGCGCCTCCTCGACGGCGCTCGCGACGCCGCTGTGCCACGGCTCGCCGTGACCGGGCAGGACCGTGCCGGCTCCCGTCGCGGCGAGGGCGTCCAGCGAGCGCAGGGCGAGGCCGCTGTCGGCGGTCGCGGCCCCGGCGATGATGCGCGGGCCGCGGCGACCGGTGTAGGGGTCCAGGGTGACGAGGGCGTCGCCGGAGATGAGGACGTCCCGGTCCGGCAGGTACAGGGCGCAGTGGCCGTGCGTGTGGCCCGGGCTCGGCACCACCACGGGGCGCCCGGGGACGGGCACCGTCTCCCCCGGGGTGAGCTCGGCCGTCGCCCTGACGCCCTTCACCGCGAACACCCCGGCGGCCACCATCGAGCCCAGGATCGGCAGCGCGGCCGGGTGGCGGAGCGGGTAGAGCGCGCGCGGGTTCTCGTGCGCGTAGGAGTAGGGATGGGCGGCGAGGTCGTGCTCGGCGCGGTGGGCGTACACCGGAACCCCCAGCCGCTCCACGAGGCGACGCGCGGCGCCGACGTGGTCGAAGTGCGCGTGCGTGAGCACGAGGGCCTTGATGTCCTCCGGGCGACGCCCGAGCGCGCGCACGGCGTGCCCCAGCGGGCGCCACACGGCGGGCAGGCCCGCGTCCACGAGGGTCAGCCCGTCCGTGTCCTCGATGAGATAGCAGTTCACGTTCGCGTGCTGGACGAGGTGGATGCCGGGGGCGACGGGACGGGCGGTCATGACGGAACCTCCAGGACGGTGGGCGGGTCGCACCGCCGGCCCGGCGAGGGCCTCGGCGGGCGGTTCAGACCCCCAGTGGAGCATCGGCGCACGTGGCCGCGATAGGGCTCAGCGTCCCGCGCCGGCCGACGACGACGCCCCGCATCCCCGGCTCGCCCTGCGGCGCAGCCCGGGGTCAGAGCGCGGGCGTCGGGGCTCGCCGCGGCCCGTGCGTGATCCGGCGCAGCAGCAGCTCGGCGGGGCCGCGCCGGCCTGCCCGGTCCAGGACCACGGCGAGCGCCAGGGCCACGAGCCACGCCGCGGCGGCGACGCCGAGGGAGGCCGCTGTGCCCAGGTCCCGGCCGAGGCCGACGCCCCAGCCGGCCAGCAGCGGGGCCATGAGCGCGGTCAGAAGCAGGTAACCGCTCAGGGACATGCGTCCCAGCGCGGACAGCGCTCGCGCCGGGGCGGGCAGGGCACCCGCGCGCCCCTCCAGCCGTGCAGCCACCAGTCCGAGCAGGGCCGCATAGCCGAGGCCGCCGAGCACGCCGGTGGCGAGGTGCACGCCCGTCGTGAGGAGCGGCGAGACAGGGTCGGGCCACACCCCCAGCGGCGTGAGCGCCAGCGGGAGACCGCCGAGCCAAGCCGCGGGGATGCCGACGACGGCGATGCGGGTGAGCTCCCGCCGGTGCTCCGCTGGGCGGTCGAGGAGGCCGCGGCGGGCCCACAGCAGACCCGTCAGCATGGGGACGGTCACCGTGAGCACGAGCGGCATGGTGATCGAGGCGCCGAGCCACACGGCCAGCCGCTCCGGCAGGTCCACGAGCCAGGACGCGTCCGACGCCTGCCCGACCTCCTGGGCGGACTCCTGGATCAGCGCGTCCAGGTCCAGGCCCTCCCCGGGGAGCGTCTCGCGCCCCATCGCCAGGGCCCACATCACGAGCGGCGTGAACAGCGCGACGAGCCCGGCCACCACGGCCATCACCCACGCCAGCGCGTTGCGCCACAGCCGCACGGTGCGATCGGTCCGGCGGTAGAACGCGTAGGTCAGCACGAAGCCGAGCACGGCGTAGCCGCCCAGGATGTCCCCGGACCACAGGAGCACGGTGTGCGCCAGGCCGAGCAGCGCCAGACCGAGGTGCCGCCGGTCCAGCGTGGCGCGGAACGCCTCCCACGGCAGCCCCCGGGCCTGTTGGCTGCGGCCGAACTGGACCATCGAATACCCGAACAGCAGGGCGAACATCGGCAGAGCGCGTTGGTCCACGGCCATCAGCATGACGGCCTGGGCCACGGCGTCCACGGTGGTCTCCGGCTCCGAGTGGGTGCCGACGGGCATCCCGCGCAGCGGCAGCCAGTAGGCCACGTTCGCCAGCGCGATCAGCAGCAGCATGACGCCCCGGGCCAGGTCCGGGGCGAGGGCGCGGGCGCGGCCGGGGGCCGCCGTCGTCGTGGGGGTGCTCATGCGTCCCATCCACCGATGTGCACGAGGGCGTCGCCGCGGTGCACCAGGGGTGCCTCGGTGCGGCCGATGACCACGCCGGTCAGCTCGGCCTTCACGTGCGCGAGGCGACGGCCGAACGAGTTGTAGAGCGCGCCGATGCGGTCCCCGGCGCTCACGCGTTCGCCGAGCGCGACGTCCAGGTGCACGAGGCCGTCCGCGCGGGCGCGCACCCACGTGGACTGCCACACCAGGTACGGGGCGTCCTGCTCGCCGTCGACGACGTCGGGGTGCACGGCGGCGGTGTCCTCGCCGGTGGCGTCGGTCGCCTCGGGCACGTCCGTGGTCCGCTCCTCGGGGACCTCGCCGGGCAGCGGACCGGGGGCGTCGACGACGGCGTCCGGCCCGGGCTCGGTGAGCCCGACGTCGGCGGGATCCACCATGTCCAGGGCCGCGAGCACGCGCAGGACCCCGTCCACGCCGGGGGCGATCGCGTACTCGTCGAACCGCCAGGCCTCACCGGCCTCGTAGAGCAGCACGCGGGCGCCGGTCTCGCGGGCCGCAGCGCGCAGGGAGCCGTCCCGCAGGCGGGCGTGGAAGAGCACGGGGGCGCCGAACGCCTCGGCGAGCGCGCGGGTCTGGGGGTCCTCCAGGTCGCACCGGATCTGCGGCAGGTTGGAGCGGCGGTCCGCGCCGGTGTGCAGGTCGATGCCCACGGTGCAGCGGCCGATCACCTCGGTCATCATCAGGTGCGCGATGCGTGAGGCCAGGGAGCCCCGGGCGGAGCCGGGGAAGGAGCGGTTCAGGTCGCGGCGGTCCGGCAGATAGCGGTCCCCGGCCATGACGCCGAGCACGTTGACGATGGGCACGGCCAGCAGGGTGCCGCGCAGGTGCGTGGGCTGCAGGCGCTCCAGGACGCGGCGGATGATCTCGACGCCGGCCACCTCGTCCCCGTGGATCGCGGCGGAGACCCACACGGTGGGCCCGTCCTCGCGGCCGTGCAGCACGTGCACGGGCAGGGTGACGTCCGCGCCCGTGACGAGCTGGGAGATCGGCAGGGACAGCTCGTGGCGGCGGCCGGCCGGCACCTCGACCCCGCCGAACGCGAAGGGGGCGCGGGCGGGGCGACGGCTCACGCGCGTCCCCGGTTCCGGCGGCGCACGCCGCGTGGCGGCTGCCCGCCCACGTACGAGGCGGCGGGGTCCACGAGGAGGCCGCCGGCGGCCAGCGCGGTGCGCCCCACGAGCATGCGGAAGCCCATCTCGTCCCGGTGGGTCAGGGTCACCTCCGCCTCGGTCGTGCGGCCGGCCAGGGTCAGCGGCATCACGACGACGACGCGCTCCTGCGCCTCGCCGTTCGAGGAGCGGACCGTGCGCAGACCGGCCACCGGCAGCTCGGCCGTCCGCGCGTCCGCGGCCGAGGTCTGCCACGGGTGCACCTCGAACCGGACCCACGCGGCGCCGTCGCGGGCGAACCGCTCGATGCCGAAGGCGTGGAGCGCCGAGGTGCGGGCGCCGGTGTCGATCTTGGCCTTGATCCAGGGGGTGTGGGCGGCGGGCAGGCCGACCCATTCGCGCCAGCCCACCAGCCCCGGGCGAGCGGCGCCGTCGTCGGTGGGGGGCACGCCGTGGGGGGCCGGGGCCGTGTGCTTAGATTCAGACACGCCCCTCATCCTCCCAGGAAAGCGGTCATGAAGCTCGCCATCCTCTCCCGTTCCCTGCGCGCCTACTCGACGCAGCGCCTCAAGACCGCGGCGCTCGAGCGCGGCCACCAGGTGAAGGTCCTGGACACCCTGCGCTTCGGCATCGACCTCAGCTCGGACGAGCCCGATCTGATGTTCCGCGGCCGCCCCCTCTCCGGCTACGACGCCGTGCTGCCGCGCATCGGCAACTCGGTGACCTACTTCGGCACCGCCGTGGTGCGCCAGTTCGAGCAGATGGACGTCTACACGCCCAACACGGCCGCCGGGATCATGAACTCGCGGGACAAGCTGCGGGCCACGCAGATCCTCTCCCGCCACGAGATCGACATGCCCGCCACCGTGTTCGTGCGCAACCGCGGCGAGGTCTCCACGGCGATCGACATGGTGGGCGGGGCGCCCGTGGTGATCAAGCTGCTCGAGGGCACCCAGGGCATCGGCGTGATCCTGGCGCCGACCAAGAAGGTGGCCGAGGCGATCATCGAGACGCTGCACGGCACCAACCAGCAGGTGCTCATCCAGCGGTTCGTGGAGGAGTCCAAGGGCACGGACATCCGCGCGCTCGTGGTGGGGGACCGCGTGGTGGCCGCGATGCGCCGCCGGGCCCAGGGGGACGAGTTCCGCTCCAACGTGCACCGCGGCGGCACCGTGGAGCGCGTCGAGCTCTCGCCCGAATACGCGGAGACCGCCGTGCGGGCGGCCCACATCATGGGCCTGCGCGTGGCCGGGGTGGACATGCTCGAGGGCGAGCACGGCCCGCTGGTCATGGAGGTGAACTCCTCCCCGGGGCTGCAGGGCATCGAGGCCGCCACGGACCTGGACGTGGCCGGCGCGATCATCGACTACGTGGCGGACCAGGCCGGCTTCCCGGACATCGACGTGCGCCAGCGCCTGGCCGTGTCCACCGGGTACGGGGTCGGTGAGATCACCGTGCACGCCGGCTCCGGCTGGGTGGGCCAGTCCATCGAGGACTCCGGGCTGCTCGCGAAGGACCTGCAGGTGCTCACCCTGCACCGCGGCACCTCCGTGTTCCCCAACCCCGCGGACAGCAAGGTCCTCGAGGAGGGCGACCGGCTGCTCTGCTTCGGCAAGACCGAGAACATGCGCGCCCTCATCCCCGCCCGCGCCCGCCGCCCCAAGCGCGTGCGGAGGCTGCCGGCCACCCCGATCCTCGCGTCCGTCGCCGAGGAGGCCCCGGCGCCCGAGGCGCCCGCCGACGACGCCTGAGACCGGGCGCGGGACTCAGGGGGCCGGGGCGAACGCGCCGATGCCCGTGAGGTGCCTACCGAGCGTGAGCTGGTGGACCTCGTCCGTGCCCTCGTAGGTGCGCACGGACTCGAGGTTGTTCGCGTGCCGCAGCGGCGAGTGCTCCAGGGT
Source organism: Micrococcus sp. KRD128 (assembly GCF_017168395.1). Lineage (NCBI taxonomy): Bacteria > Bacillati > Actinomycetota > Actinomycetes > Micrococcales > Micrococcaceae > Micrococcus > Micrococcus sp. KRD128. The sequence goes on from NZ_JABFAX010000012.1 coordinate 63,221, forward strand.
GATGCCGTTGCCGCCGAGCATCTCGCGGGCCTCCCGCGCGATGCCGATGGCCACGCGGCAGTTGTCCAGCTTGCCGGCGGAGATCATGGCGGGGGTGAGCGGGCCGGCGTCCTTGGCGCGGCCGATCTGGTGCGCCAGCAGGTAGCCCTTGCCGATGGCCACGGCCATGTCCGCGAGCTTGGCCTGCGTCAGCTGGTGGGAGGCCAGCGGCACCCCGAATTGCTGCCGCTGCATCGCGTAGTCGAGGACGGCGTCGAAGGAGTCGCGGGCGGCGCCCATCGCGCCCCAGATGATCCCGTAGCGGGCCTCGTTGAGGCACTGGAAGGGGCCCCTGAGCCCGACGGCGGAGTCGGCCGGCAGCATCGCGGAGGCGGGCAGACGCACGCCGTCGAGGTGGATCTCGCACTGCACCGAGGCCCGCATGGACAGCTTCTGGGTGATCGCCTCGGCGCGGAAGCCGGGGGTGTCCGTGGGGACCACGAAGCCGCGCACCCCGCGCCCGTCGCCGGGCTCGCCGGTCTGCGCCCAGATGATCGCGACGTCGGCCAGCGTGGCCAGCCCGATCCACCGCTTGACCCCGTCGAGCACCCAGTCGCCGCCGGGCTCCTGGCGGGCCGTCGTCGTCATGGAGGCCGGGTCCGAGCCGGCGCCCGGCTCGGTGAGGCCGAAGCAGCCGACCGCCTCGCCGGCGGTCATGCGCGGCAGCCACTGCGCCTTCTGCTCCTCGGAGCCGTGCTTGTGGATCGCGCCCATCGCGAGCGAGCCCTGCACGGAGACGAAGGTGCGCAGGCCGGAGTCACCGGCCTCGAGCTCCTGCGCGGCGAGGCCGTACTCCACCGCCGAACGGCCGGGCATGCCGTGGCCCTCGTAGGGCATGCCGAGCACGCCGAGACGGCCCAGCTCGGGGACGATCTCGCGGGGGAACACCGCGTCGTCGTACCAGCGGGCGATGTGCGGGCGGATGTGCTCGTCCACGAAACCGCGCACCTTGAGCGCGACGGCCTTCTCCTCGGCGGAGAACAGGGAGTCCAGGCCGACGACGTCGGCGCGGCCGAGGAACGAGTCGGCTTCGGCGTGGAACGGGGTGGTCATGGCGGGGGTCCTCTCTGCGGGGTGGTCAGCGGGCGTCGAGCCAGGTGTTGACGGCCGCCGTGTCCGCGCCGAGCGCGGGCGGCGCGTGGCGCGGGTGCGCGACGGGCGGGTCCCACTGCACCGGGTGGCGGAACTGCCGGCCGGCCGGGGCGCCGGAGCGGTCCTGGACCTCGACGGTCGGCTCGAGGCCGAGGGACTCGGCCAGCTCGACGCCCTCGGCGACGGTGGACACGAGGCTGGCCGGGAGTCGCTCGGCCTGCAGCACGTCCCGCCAGTGGGCGGCCGTCTCGGCGGAGAGCGCGTCCTCCAGGGCGGTGCGCAGCTCCTCGCGGTGCTCGACCCGGTCCGTGTTCGTGGTGAAGCGCGGGTCCTCGGCGAGCTCGGGGACGCCGAGGGCCGCGGCGAAGGTGCGGAACTGCGCGTCGTTGCCGATGGCGACGGCGAGCGGCGCGTCCCGGCACGCCAGCAGCTGATAGGGGGCGATCGAGGGGTGGTCGTTGCCCATCCGCCGCGGGACGACGCCGGCGCCGAGCCATGCCTGGCCCTGGTTGGCGAGCGCCCCCTGCAGCGAGGAGAGCAGGTTCAGCCGCAGGTGCGCGCCCTCCCCGGTGCGCTCGCGGCGCAGCAGGGCGGCGAGCACGCCGGCGGTGAGGTCCTTGGCCGTGAGCACGTCCACGAGGGCGACGCCCGCCTTCATCGGGGTGTCCGGCTCGCCGGTGATGCTCATGAGCCCGCCCGCGGCCTGGACGATGAAGTCGTAGCCGGGCAGGTCCCGGCCCTCGCGGTCGCCGAAGCCGGAGACGGCGGCGTAGACCACGGACGGGTTCTCCCGCGCGACGTCGTCGTAGCCCAGGCCGAGGCGCTCCATGGTGCCGGGCTTGAGGTTGTGGACCACGACGTCGGCCCGGGCGGCCAGGGCGGCGGCCCGCCGCTGGTCCTCGGGGTCCTTCAGGTTCCAGCCGACCGACTGCTTGTTGCGGTTCACGGACTCGAAGTAGGTGGCGCCCGTCGCCGAGCGGGGCGGGGCCCAGCCGCGGGTGTCGTCGCCGCGCTCGGGGTGCTCCACCTTGATGACGCGCGCCCCGAGGTCCGCCAGGGTCATGGTGGCGAGCGGGCCGGCGAGGACGCGGGAGAAGTCGGCGACGAGGACGCCGTCGAGGGGGAGCGAGGCCGGGGAGGGGGGTGGTGGCCGGGGGCACGGCGGACTCCTCACTGTGGCGGACGACACGATGATGCCTTCCACCCAAGCACCGTGCTTTCATTCCGTCCAATGACTCTTGCGGGGGTCACTGATGTGCCGGAAACATCGGTGCGGAGCGGCCCGGGGCGGCCGGGAGAGGAGCACACGTGGAGGTCCACCACGCGCGGGCGTTCCTGGCCGTCGCCGAAGAGCTGCACTTCGGGCGGGCGGCCCACCGGGTGAACCTGACGCAGCCCGCGCTGAGCCGGCTCGTGCAAGGGCTCGAGCGAACCCTCGGCGCGGCCCTGTTCGACCGGACGACGCGGAAGGTGGCGCTGACGCCCGCCGGGGAGGCGCTCGTGCCCGTGGCCGAGGACCTGGTGCACGCCGTCGAGCGGGCGGGGGAGGCCGTGCGCGGTGCGCTCGCGGGGGAGACGGGGCGGGTGCGTCTCGGTTTCGCGAGCGCGTCGGCCATCCGGCCCGTGGCGCGACTCGCCCGTGAGGTGCAGTCGCGGGCGCCCGGGCTGCGGCTCGAGTTGGAGAGCGCCCACTTCTCGCCGCAGGGGCTCGAACGGGTGCTGGAGGGGGAGCTCGATCTCTGCCTCGGCCGGTGGGACTACGTGCCGCCCGCCGTCGACGCGCTGGTGCTCGCCCAGGAGCGCCTCGTGGTCGCCCTGCCTCCGGGACACCGGCTGTGGGGCGACGCGACGGTGGCGCTCGCGGACCTCGCCGAGGACCGCTGGATCACCATCCCCGGCGGGCCCGCCTCCGCGCTGGGTGCCCGGCTGCCCACGCTCGCCCAGGCGGCCGGCTTCGTGCCGCGCATCGTGCAGCAGGCCCCCGACTCCTGGTCCCAGGTGGTGCTCGTCGACGCCGGCGTCGGGCTGGCCCTGACCGTGGACTCGGTGCGGGAGAACATCCGAGGCGAGGCCGTCGGCTGGGCTGAACTGGAGGATGCCGGGCCGCCGTTGGACGTGCAGCTGATCTGGCGGGCCGGCCGCGGAGACCCCGCCGTCGCGCGCGTGGTGGCCATCGCGGCGGCCTTGTTCGGTGGCGACGACGACGGCCAGGACAGCCCGGAGAGGCCGCGCTGACCTGCGACGCGGGCCGCGCGTGGACGCTGTCAACTCCGCCGTCCCCAGATCCGGGCACCTTGTCCACAGGAGTTGTCCACAGATGTGGAGGGTGTGGACGACGGTGTGGATAGGCGTGTACCAGGCGGTGTGATGAGGGCGCAAACGAGGGTGCTGTCAAGTTGGATCGACGGGGCCGAAAGGGGAGTGGAGAATCTTCCTCCACAGCCCTGGGGATTGCATCGTCCCAGGTCAGAGCCGGATTCTGGGAGTGGCTGAACGGTTGTCCCCAGAGCGGTCCCCAGGCGATCCACACGACACGCCGCCGAATCCACACGTTGTCCACAAGGCCTGTGGGAAACGCGGTTGCCCAGCCTCCACGGCGCGCGTAGTGTCGCGTGGTATCCCCAACGCGAGGGCGGGTATTGGCCGCAGGTGACCACTGACAGGCGCGCATCCGCTCAGACCGTCGCCCCGGGGACCGTCGCACCGTCCGCCTGCAGGAGGGTGCGGCGGCACGGGCGGTGACAACAGAGGAATCAGGGCCGGGAAGACCGGCGAGGGCCGCCGTCGTGCGGGCTGTGGGAAGGGAGTCTCCGGACGTTGACTGAGAACTACGGAGACTCGGGCTCCTACGACGGCGGCCGTTCCTCTGAACGCTTCCTGCCGCCCCAGGACCTGGAGGCGGAGCGCTCGGTGCTGGGCGGCATGATGCTCTCCAAGGACGCGATCGCGGACGTGGTGGAGCTGCTGCGCGGCCACGACTTCTACCGGCCGAGCCACGAGATGATCTACGAGGCGATCATCGACCTCTACGGCCGCGGCGAGCCCGCGGACGCCGTCACCGTGGCGGACCTGCTGAACAAGCGCCAGGAGCTCAGCCGCGTGGGCGGCCCCGCCGTGCTGCACGAGCTCATCCAGTCCGTGCCCACCGCCGCCAATGCGAGCTTCTACGCGGAGATCGTGGCGGAGAAGGCCGTCCTGCGGCGCCTCGTGACCGCCGGCACCAAGATCACCCAGCTGGGGTATCAGGGCGACGGCGAGGTCGAGGAGATCGTCAACGAGGCGCAGTCCGAGATCTACAAGGTGGCGGAGAACCGCCAGTCCGAGGACTACGTGCGCCTCGCGGAGATCATGGAGCACGCCGTCGACGAGATCGAGGCGGCCGGCAACCAGGGGGAGGGCCTGACGGGCGTCCCCACCGACTTCTACGACTTCGACGAGCTGACGCAGGGCCTGCACGGCGGGCAGATGATCGTGATCGCGGCGCGCCCCGCTGTTGGAAAGTCCACGCTCGCGCTGGACTTCGCGCGGGCCGCGGCCATCCACCACAACATGGCCACCGTGTTCTTCAGCCTCGAGATGGGCAAGAACGAGATCGCCATGAGGCTCTTGAGCGCCGAGGCGACGATTGCGCTGCAGGACCTGCGCAAGGGCACCATCCGGGACGACCAGTGGTCCAAGATCGCCGCGACCGTGGGGCGGCTGAACGAGGCGCCGTTCTTCATCGACGACTCCCCGAACATGACCATGATGGAGATCCGCGCCAAGTGCCGGCGCCTCAAGCAGAAGAACAACCTCAAGATGGTGGTGCTGGACTACCTGCAGCTCATGAGCTCGGGCAAGAAGGTCGAGTCCCGTCAGCAGGAGGTGGCCGAGTTCTCCCGTGCCCTCAAGCTGCTGGCCAAGGAGCTCGACGTGCCGGTGATCGCGCTGAGCCAGTTGAACCGTGGGTCAGAGCAGCGCACGGACAAGCGGCCGCAGGTGTCCGACCTGCGCGAGTCTGGTTCGATCGAGCAGGACGCGGACATGGTGATCCTGCTCCACCGCGAGGACGTGTACGACAAGGAGTCCCCGCGCGCCGGTGAGGCCGACCTGATCGTGGCCAAGCACAGGAACGGGCCCACGAAGACCATTGTGGTGGGGTTCCAGGGGCACTACTCGCGGTTCTCGAACCTGGCGGCCGACGGCGGCGGGCCCGGCGGGTTCTGAGCGGGTGCGTAACGAGGCGTTGACGCGCCCGCGGAGCAAGCGTCACTGAGTTCCACCCTCCCATCAGTGAGCAAAGTGACGCCGTCACTCGGCAAAGTGAACCCTCACTGTGTAGAGTGATCGTATTCTGACGGATGGAACGAGGTGCCCGTGTCGATCGACGAGAGCGTGATGCGCGACGTCCTCCGCCTCCGGCGGCAAGGCTCCGACGATGCTCTGTGCGAAGCGAAGGCCGCGGCCGGGGGCCTGCCCAAGGACGTGTGGGAGACCGTCAGTGCGTTCGCGAACACCCGGGGCGGACGGATCCTCCTCGGCCTGGCTGAGGCCGGCGGATTCGTGCCGGCAGATGGGTTCGACCCCCAGCGCGTCATCGACCAGTTCGTCTCAGGCATGGGCGAGGGCGAGCAGGGCTCACGGCTCGCCAACCCACCGCTGTTCACCGTCAACAGGGCCGAAGTAGAAGGCCGACCGGTGGTGGTCATCGACGTCGCCGAGAATGAACTCTCGCGAAAGCCGTGCTGGCTGAGCGCGGCCGGAATCGAGCGGGGCAGCTACAAGCGGGTGGACGACAAGGACCGTCGCCTGTCCAGCACGGAGATCTACGAGTTGCGCCATGCTTTGACGCAGTCCTCGGTGGACCTCTCTCCGGTCCCGGGGGCGTCACTGTCAGATCTTGATGAGGCCCAGATCGAAGCCCTCCTGGACCGCCGTGCGGGTTCAGTCGCACTCCGGGGCGCGGAGGATCGGCACGCTCGGCTGCGACGGTTGAACGTGCTCACGAGCGACGGCGAGGTCACGCTCGCGGGACTGCTCAGTCTGGGAATGTACCCGCAGCAGTTCTTCCCTCGTCTGCTGGTGGATGTGACCGTCCATCCTGGCGTGACGAAAGCGGCCGGCGGCGGGCGGATCCGCTTCACAGATCGCCACCAGTGCGAGGGGGCACTGCCGGAGGTGGTCCAGAGCGCCGTCGCCACGACGGCCCGGCATCTTCAGCGCTATGCCACGGTGGAGGGCGGTGGTCGGATCGAGCATCTGGAGATCCCGGAGGAGGTGCTCCGTGAGGCTGTCGCGAACGCCGTGGTGCACCGCGAGTACGCGGACCTCTTCCAGGGTGAGCCGGTAGCGGTGGACATCTATCCAGACCGAGTGGAGATCGCGAGCCCGGGTGGCCTGTGGGGCGGCAAGACCGTGGACAACCTGGACGACGGCAGATCCATGTGCCGCAACAAGGCCCTCATGCAGATGCTGCAGCACGTGCCCCACCACGAGGCCGCGGGTTTCACCGTGGAGGGCCAGGGCGGTGGGGTGCGCATGATGGTCAACCAGATGACGGCCCACGCTCTGGAGCGGCCGTCCTTCGTGGCACGGCCTGACCAGCTCCTGATCACGCTGCGCCGCCACGGCGTGGAGATCCCGGCGCTGCGTCAATGGCTGCAGGATCTGAGCAGTGAGGAGCTCAGCGAGCAGGAGGAAGCCGTTCTCCTGATCGCCCGGCGGGAGGGAGGGGTGAGCGTCCCTGACCTTCGGCAGTTGTTGGGTGTGGATTCGGACGAGATCCGCGCGCTCCTTCACGGCCTGGCGTCCAAGGGCCTGATGCGGGAAACCAGCGTCGACGCCTTCGCCCTGTGGGCCGACGAACCAGGTCTCACGGAGGCGGAGCGGGATGTCGTGGAGGCCCTGGCCAGGACTGCTCAGGAGAGCGTGAGCGTGCATGACCTCGCCGCGGCCACCGGACGGGCAGTCACCTCCCTGCGGCCTGTGCTGCGGGGGCTGATCGACAGGGGCGTTGTCTTGGCGACGGCACCGCCGACGAGTCGGAATCGGCGCTATGCGTTGCCGCAGTAGCAAGACTCAGCGCCCGTTCTCGATGGGGAGGCGTCTGCGCGTGGGCGCCCCTTGATATAGGCCAGTCACGTGGTCTTCACGTGCTCACCAATGGTCCACATGGTGGATTCTCAGCCGTCGATCCAGTCCCTTGGAGCGGACTTCGTTGAGGCTGCTCTCCGATGGGGCTGGAGAAGAAGGCGAAGAAACGGCTCCTCTCCGAACAGATCCATTCGGTTCCATTCGGTGGACGACGACTGAGCCGAGCGGCTCCTCGCAGTTAACGTGTCCGCCCCGCCTGGGAGGGTGACGGCTTCGCGCGGCGGCGTGTGCCACCGCCTCAAGCTCTTCCCCCAGGAGGCCGTTCACCATGATGGGTCCGTCCCACGCCGCCACCGGCGCGGCCGCGTGGCTGGCGCTGACCGGCTGGCACTCGTCGGTGGAGGCGCTGCACCTGCCCGCCGAACTGCAGCTGCTCGGTGCACTCACCACCGCCGGGGCGGCCCTGATCAGCGACTGGGACCACCCCCGAGCCTCCGTCGCCCACGCCGTGCCCCCCGTGACGGGGTGGATCTCCCGCGGGGTCAGCGCCGCCTCGGGCGGCCACCGGCAGGGAACCCACTCGCTCCTGGGGATCGCGGCGTTCACTGCCCTGGCCGTCGTCGCCGCCATCCCCCAGGTGAGCCTGGCCGGCCACACCTACGCGCCGGGGCAGGGGATCATCGCAGCGTTCCTCGTGGCCACGGCCGCGAAGGCCCTGCGCCTCCTGCCCCGGCGCGGCGTGGTGTCCGCGTGGGCGCTGGGTGCCGTCGTCGCAGTGCTGGGCACGGTGCTCGGCGACGGGCTCTGGTGGATCCCGGCGTCCGTGGCGATCGGCGTGAGCGCGCACATCCTCGGGGACGCGCTCACCGCCGTCGGCGTGCCGCTGCTGTGGCCGCTGCGCCCCGCGCCGCCGGTCCGCACCCCGCTCTGGAGCTCGTCCGGGCGGTTCAGCCTCCCCCTGCTCGGCGCCACCGGGTCCTGGCGCGAATGGCTGTTCGTCTCCGTCCTCACCGCGTTCACCGTGGTGCGCGCCGTGCATCTGGTGCCGCCCGCGTCGCGCTCCGTGGCGGCGTTGCTGTGAGGGAATAGGTGCCCACAGCCATCGGCCACGACCGATCAGCCCGCGTGACTCTTCCGGAGCCGCTCAGGCCGCGGTGTAGCCCTTGGCGTCCATCCACGCGACCACGTCGAAGACGCGGAGGATGCTGACGTCGGCGGGGAGCTTCGCCATTTCATGCCAGGACTTCAGCCTGTCCCAGAGGAGTCGGTCATCCGCTGCGAAGGCCTTGAGCAGGGCGTGCCGAGCGGCGTGGCCGTCCCTGCGGTACTCCCGGAAGACCGTGTCTCGGAGCACCTTGTCCACCACGGGGAACGCGTGCGGACGCTTGCGGGCCAGCAGCTTGGACGCGCGCGTGCGCCCCACCCCGGAGACTGTCTTGAGCTCCTCGTAGATCCCCAGCAGCAGGTCCATCTCCTCGGGACGGTCCACCAGGTCGATGAACGCCCTCCCTTGATCGATCTGCTTGAGCTGGGCGGAGAATCGGCCGCCGCCGTCGGACAGCAGTTCGACGACGGCGCGGCCCTGCAAAGGAGTGCTCAGGAGGGCGGCAGATGCGATGTCGTCCGCGGTGAAGTGGTCGGGGTGGGAGTCGCGCGTTCCGCTCGGATCGAACCCGTCCCACTGCGCGCCGATGAACGTCCCCGGTACGCCCTGAGTGGTCCTACCCTCGAAATACGTGCTCAGGAGGCGGACAGCGGTCTTGTCGTCGCCGTGTCGAAGGCAGGCCGGGAGGTGAAGGGTGGGGGCGGGCATGAGGAACTCCTTCGAGGCGATATTCGATAGGCGGCCGTGAGGCAGGCCTGGCCCGATAATCGTGTCCGTCGCCAGCCCTACTCTGCACTCTATGAGCTGCACCACTGATCCGCAGGAGGCGGGGAGGGCCGAGGTGGAACGATCCAGGCCCTTCTCGGTGGGCTTCGCACTCGATGAGGCGGAGGTCTTCCGCCAAGCCCGTCAGGGCGAGCCGACGCACATGGCCAACCTCGCCCTTCTCCACCACGAGGAGGGGCATCACGACGTCGAACGCGTGTGGCTGGAGAAGGCCGCGGCAGTGGGCGGCGTCGTCGCCATGGCGCGTCTCGGGAGGCTGTTGATCTCCGAGGGCGACGAGGAGCAGGGGCGCGCACTGGTGGCCGCTGCCCTCGTCGATGGAGCAGCGGCCGCCGGTCAGGACTTCCTCGACGTGGGCATCGACCTCGCCTGTTTCGGCGACAGCGAGGGGGCCCGTGCCTGGTGGTACCGAGCCGCCAAGCGGGGTGAGAACAACGCCATGCGATTGCTGTACACCCTGGCGCTGTTCGAAGAGGACTGGATCAGCCATGAGCACTGGCTCCACCGCGCTGCCCTGGCGGGTGACGTTGACGCCATGGTCCTGGTCGCTGACCGGCTGGACGCGAACGGATTCCAGGAGGATGCCTGGCTGTGGCGGTTGGCCGGGGGCGGCTCGGGCAGGCCCCGCGTCGTCGTCGACGACCTGGGTCTCCCTCGCGGATATCGGTTCCCGCCGGCCCCACAGCCACCCCGGCCGTTGCATGACCCCGTCGACGTCCACTGCTCACATCAGGTGCGGTGGGGCTGCACCCGCGTCAAGCGCCACGAATACACCCTCCAGCTCACCATGAGCGAGATGCGCGAGCACACCCACCATCCCTTCCCCCAGGAAGGTGAGGCCACGTCCTCGCGGTGAAGGCCTGCTGCCCACGGCGTCCTCCCCGCCGGGATCCGGGGGCGTGCGCGCCCGGACAAGACCGCGCAGACTCGGCCCATGGACCACAAGACGCTCCTCCACGAGGGCCTGCGCCGCCAGCGCGCGGCCCTGTTCGCCAAGCTCGACGGGCTGCCGGAGCAGGAGCTGCGGCGGCCACGCACCCCCACCGGGACCAATCTCCTGGGGCTGCTCAAGCACGCCGCGGCGACCGAGCTCGGCTACTTCGGCGAGGTGTTCGACCGGCCCTCGGAGCTGCCGCCGGGGGTGAGCGACGAGGACCCGAACGCCGACCTCTATGCCGCCGCGGAGGAGTCCCTGGACGAGGTGCTGGAGTACGCGCGGGCCTGCTTCGCCTACGCCGACGCGACCATCGAGGCGCTCGACGCCGACGCCGAGGGGCGCGTGCCGTGGTGGCCGCCCGAGGTGGCGACGGTGACCCTGCTGCAGATCATCGCTCACGTCGCCCTCGACGAGGCGCGGCATGCCGGCCACGCCGACATCCTGCGCGAGCAGATCGACGGCCAGGCCGGACTGCGCGGCCCCGGCAACAACCTGCCCGCCTGGGACGACGCCCGGTGGGCGGCGCATGTGGAGAAGCTGGAGTGGATCGCCACCCACGCGACGACTCGCCGCCTCGGTGAGGGAACAGCGGTGTGACACAAGCCCGTGTTGTCGGGGTGCCTTCGAGCACCTCGCGGGGCGCGCCTCATCCGAGGATCGCCGCGGCCACCGCCTCCGGGCAGGCGAGGTGCACGTCGTGGCCAGCTCCCGCCACCTCCACGATCCGCGCCTCCGGGCGAACGGCAGTCATGCGCTCCAGCTCCTGCTGAGGCATGGATCCTCTCGAACCCCGGACGAGGGTCACGGGGCAGGTGATGGACTGCCATTCCTGCCACCGTGCCTGTGCATGCACCGCGGCCAGGGCCTCCTGCAGCACGTCCACATCGAACCGAGGACGGAAGCCGTCGGCGTCGTCCTCCAGGCCGGCTGACCACGCCAAACCGGCCGCACCGCCACCGAAGTACGCGGCCGCGTCCCGCCGGGAGGGGAACGGGGTCGGCCACTGCGTGAACCAGTCGATCACTTCCGCGGTCGCAGACGCGCCCTCCCCGCCGACCCCACCCTCGATGAGGACGAGGCGCTCCACGAGGTCCGGGTGCTGCGCAGCAGTGAGCAGGGCGGTGTGTGCACCCATCGACTGCCCGACGAGCACCAGGCGCTGGACACCGCGCGCATGAGCCACCCCGACGACGTCGTCCACGTGCGCCTGCCGGCTGAGGTCCGCCGGCCGGCGGGTGCTCCTGCCCTGGCCGCGCTGGTCGAAGGCGATGACCCGATGCCGGGCCGTCAGGCACCGGGCCACCTCGTCCCACTCTTCCGCGTGACCGGCCAGCCCGTGGAGGAGCATCACCGTGGGGAGATCCCCGCCGCTGTCGATGACCTGAAGGTCCACGCCGTTCAGCGTCACCGTGGCGTCTGCATCGGCGTTCCTCATTTCTTCCGCGCCTCCACCACCATCAGCCGGTCCGTGGCGGCGTCGAACGGGGTGCGGTGCCAGTCGCGGGAGAGGCGCTCCACGCGCAGCCCCGCCGCCGCCAGGTCGGCGCGCACCCGCTCCTCGGAGCGGAACTGCAGGTGCTGGTCGAGGTCCACCGCCGCGCCGTCCTCCGCGAACACGGTGCGGCACCGCATGAGCACCACCCCGTCCGCGTCCGGCGGCGTCGTCGACTCGGTCTCGACCACCGGCCCGACCGGCGTCGTGCGCTCCGTGGGCCCCTGGTTCCATCCCTCCCATGCCCGCAGGACGGGGTTGCGGGTCTCGAAAACGAGGCGCCCGCCCGGCACCAGGCCGGCGGCGATGCGGCGTGGGGCGCAGTGCCAGTCCTGGCCAATCAGGTGCATCGCCACGTTCCCGCTCATCACCACGACGTCCGCGGACGCCGGAGCGATCAGCTCGGCGGTGCCGTGCCGCCACTCGACGGCGTCCCCGCCGGGCCGGGTGAGCGCCACCCGCAGCATGGCCTCGGCCGGGTCGATCCCGACGACGGTGCGCCCCTCGCCCGCGAGCGTGACGGTCAGCGATCCGGTGCCGCAGCCGAGGTCCACGATGCGCGTCGCGCTGGCCTCGTCCGCGACCTGCCGGAAGAAGGCGTGGTCCTCCCCGGGCGGGTTGTCGTGGTCGTAGAGGGCGGCGAGCCGGGTGTCGTCATAGGTGGCGAGGTTCGTCTCGGCGGGGGAGGGGGTCATGGGCTGATCCTGGGCGGGGTCCGTGACGTGCCGGGCGGTCATGCGGCCTCGGCCACGGCGTCGATCTGGAAGCGGGCGCCCAGGGGCAGGCCCGGCACCTGGAGGGTGACGCGCGCCGGGAACGGGGCGTCCGAGGCGAACAGGCGGTCGCTGAAGTGGTGACGGGGCGAGTCGATGCTCATGGAGCGAACCTAGTCCCACTGCAGGCTGAGGGGGAGCGGCTCCCGGGTCTCAGTCCTCCCACGGCACCGGCGTCACCGTGCCGTCCTCCCAGTCCTGCCGCAGGATCGCGTAGGCCACGGAGGCCAGGGGCTCCCCGCCCTCGACCGGCCAGCCGCGCCGGTAGTGGGCCTCCTTCACCCAGCCGGCGCGGCGGAACGTGCGGAGCATGGGGAGGTTGTCCTCGCGGGTCTGGCCCTCGAACCGGTCCACGGCCGGCATGGTCTCGAACACGAGCCGTGTGAGGGAGGTGAGGATCTCCGCGCCCAGGCCCAGGCCCCGGAAGGGTTCGGCCACGCGCAGGTCGAACAGCGGCGTCGGGTCGGTGAGGTCCTCGAGCCGCACGACGCCGACCCGGCCGTGGGCGTCGTCGTCGATCCAGTAGGCGGCGTGGTCCTCGTCGCCCCAGGCGCCGGCGTCGACGGCCTCCTCCGCCTGCCGCCGCGTGGGGCGCGGGTCCAGGTGGAACGGCCACGCGTTCTCGCTGAGGAGGGCGACGAGCGCCTCGCGGTCCGGGCCGGCGAGGTCGAGGCGGACGAGGGTGACGGTCATGGACTGAGCGTAGAGGGGCGGGCGGCGGGGCGCGTCCCGGCGTCAGCGCTCCCCGAACCAGAGCCGGTGCGCGGTCGACTCGGTGTCAGCGATGACGCGGGTGATCGCGTCGTCGAGCTCGTCGAGCAGGCGGTCCGAGCCGTCGTCGCACGCATCGCACCCGCAGAACGGGAACCGGGCGCGCAGGTCCTCCACCCGCCCCGCCGAGAGGTGGAGCACGGGCAGGGTCTCGGGGCCTGCAGGGGTGAGCGACTCCACCAGCCACAGCGGCGCCATGTCCTTGCCGGACGGGTCCGGGTCGACGTCAATGAAGTCGCGGTCAGGCCCGACGGCCCTGAGCAGCTCCGAGAAGCGCTCGCTCTGGGTGATGAGTAGATGCACGACGGCACGACCTGGCACTGGCGTGTTCAGCCGCGCGGCGGAGGCGACGTCGTCGGAGGTGAACACGTTCGCAGATGCTGCGCGCGTCCCGCTCGGGTCGAACCCGTCCCACTGGCTGCCGATGAACGTGCGGGATGTGAAGTAGTGGCCGAGGAGGTCGACGGCACGCTCAGTCTGATCGGAGAAGACAGTGCGGGGCAGGTGCAGCTGAGGTGCGGTCATGGTTTCCTCACCCAATAGAAGGCGTCACGGTGATTGTGGCTGTCGGCTCATCGCAGCGGAAGGGTGATCAGGGATCCTCGGCAGAATGGCGTCCCATGGAGTCCACCCAGCCCGTCCCCGAGCCCTTCGTCCTGACCCTCGGGGCCGTCCTAGCGGCCGCCAGCCTCGACCCGCACGACGTCCTGGCCATCCGCCACACCTATAAGGCATCGGGGCTGCCATCGCGGGCGGCAGCCACGCCGGAGCGCGTGCTCGCCTACACGCGGGAGCAGCACCACGTGGGGAAGTTCCCGAAGGAGCCCGCCCGCCACTGGCTGATCTTCATGGGGGAGGGCGGGCGTCGTTCTCGCCTCACCGCCGTGTACGAGAACCGCGGGGAAGCCGTGGCTGAGCGCACGGAGCGGTACCGGTACTACGACGTTGCGCCGGTGCCGCTGCTGGCCTCCCTCGAGGAGCGCCTGGTGGTGGAGTGGTCCGCAGACCCCGTGAACTGGGCCAAGCGCGGCCCCCTGGCGGCGCGGTTCCCCGTCCTGGAGATCGCCGACCCCACCACCGAGGCGTTCCCCGGCTTCGACCACGTGCTGCTCAGCTACGGGGACCTGCAGTCAATGGTGACCGAGACCCGCTATGCCGGCTGGCGCACTGCCCTGGAGGCCGTACGCGGGATCTACCTGATCGCCGACGAGACCGCGGGCCAGTGCTATGTCGGCAAGGCCGACGGTGAGCGTGGTGTGCTCGGCCGGTGGGAGGCCTACGCCCGTGACGGGCATGGCGGGAACGTCGCCCTCCGGGATGCCCTGGAGCTCGATCCCACCCAGCCGGAGCGGTACACGTTCAGCTTGTTGCGCGTGTTCGGCTCCAATACCCCGCAGGCCCAGATCGACGCCGCGGAGAAGCACTACAAGGAGGCTCTGATGACGCGCCGGTTCGGACTGAACCGGAACTGAACGGACTTCGGCGTCCTGGGGGAGTGGGCGAAGGGCAGACGGGGGATGGACTGCCCGCGCCGAGCCTCGGAGAGGAGGACAAGTGCGCCATCCAGGCACTGCAGCCACCGCTGAGTTCCTCGAATGTGACCACCCACGAGCACACGGGGCATCTGCAAACCGCCCGAGCGGCCATGCTCGCGAAGACGCACCACGGGGCCGGTCACTGACCCCAGAGGTGGCCTTCGTCTTCCCGGATAGCTGGCCATCGGGCGCGCACTCGGGAGGGCGCGCGGGGGTGTGCATCCACGGGCGCCATGGAGCCTGAGATGTGAGGATGTGGGCATGGGAGACACTCGGGGGAGAACTCAACAGGACGTCGTGCGCTTCTGGCAGCTGCAGGAGCTCTTCGATCCCCAGCCGCTGCCCAAGCCGACTCCGCGGACAACGCCTCCCCTTGGCCGGCGGGTGACGGCCTGGCGGCCTGAGGACGGCGACGCCGCGCTGCCCTGGAAGCGGCTCACCCCGCCGCCCCCCACGAAGAGGGGTGCGGCCCGTGAATGGCGCCACACGCTCTATCTCGGGGTCTACGCACTGGAGGACGCATACGAGACCCTGCATGCGATGTTCCCCGCTGACGACGACGCCTACGACGAACGGCCCGGACGGAAGAGCGCGGCTGCAGGAGCGCTCGTCGATCAGGACGGGCGCTTGATCGGGGGCTCAGGCATCCTCTCCTCCGCGCTGTGGGGGATCGGTCAGATCCGCCAGGCGAGGCCACTCGCCAGCATGCAGATCAAAGGTTTCGAGGCGGCTGGGGAGGCCTTCACGGCCGACGTGGACCGGGCGGCGGGCGTGCCGGACGATGACGCCTTCGGGGTGCAGCCCGTGCTGGACGCGGCGCTTCTCATGGCGCTCCTGCAGCTGGCCCATCGCGTGGCCGGCGTGCAGGACGTCCACGCGCTCGCGAAACACGAGCTCCTCATATCCAGTCAGGTCGTGGCCGCGACGGCAGGCGAGACCACTCCTGAGATCGACTTCCTCAACAGCTTCTTCGTCTCCGACCTCCGCCGCGTGGGCGACGCGATCGCGCAGGGTGACGTGGGGCCTGCCCTTGACGCCTACCTCGCTCCAGACGGGGACATCGACGTCCAGCAGCGCATTGATATCGTCGCGCGGCCCGAGGTCGTCGAGGCGGGCGTGGGGCCCGCCCGTGTCCCACTCGGACGATGGCCCGCGAATCCTCGTCACGCGCTCGCCCGCAGCCAGCAGTTTGCGGTCAACCATGCGCTGAACGAGTTGGCGGGCGGTCCAGGTCTGATGGGTGTGAACGGCCCACCCGGAACCGGCAAGACGACGATGCTCAGGGACATCCTGGCGTCCAACGTCGTCGAGCGAGCACGCCGACTCTCGGCGTTTGAGAACCCACTCGACGCCTTCACCGAACGCACCCATGAGTGGACCGGCGAGGGCAGGATGCGACGACGGGTGCGCGAGCTCCGGCCTGAAGTGGTCGGCTTCGAAATGGTGGTGGCCTCGGCGAACAACGCGGCCGTGGAGAACATCTCCGAGGAGATTCCACATCGGAGCGCCATCAAGGACGGCCGACACGTGGATGCGGACTACTTCGCCGAACTGGCCACCGCCGCCTTGGGCGGGAGCCGCGGGGAAGAGGACGCCCTGGGTGAGGACAGGTCCACGTCGGAGCAGCCGGGCACCTCGCGCCTGGAGGGCTGGGGACTGGTCGCCGCACGACTCGGCAACAAGGGCAATCGTGCGCGTTTCCGCGATGCCGTGTTCTTCGACAGGCCCGCCGGCCCTCAGGGCGAGCAGGTTCGGGGCCTTGACACCATGCTGCGCGAGTGGGCCGCCTCCCCGGAGCCGCAGGCCCAGTGGAGTGCCGCCCGTATGGCGTTCCAACACGCATTGGACAAGGTGGACCACGGTCTCGCGTCGCGACACGCGGCCTCGCGCAGGGCCACGAGACGGGAAGTGGAACAGCGCAAGATCCGTGAGGGCGAACAGCGCCTCGCCCTCCTGCGCCAGGATCAGGAGCATTGTCATGCCGACGCCGAGAGGCGGCGTCGTGAGGCAGCCGAGGCAGAGGCGGACACCCGGAAAGCGCGAGACGCGCTCGACCTCCACCGGGACGCCAAGCCGGGGATCTGGCAGAACGTCGCCACCTTCGGCGCCGCGGGCCACGAGTGGCGTGAGACCTATCAGCCCTTGTTGGAGGGGTGGAGAGCAGCAGACGCCGCTGGCTCGGCGCTGGCTGACGGCATGCGGGCGGTGGAACATCGCCTCGGCGAGCTGGATAGGGAGGTGGCCAGGGCCGAAGATACGCTCGCCCAGGCGCGCGCTGATCTCTCCCACCTAGAGGCCGCTGTCCAGGATGACAAGGAGCGATTCTGCGCTCGGCATCCCGACGAGATCGTCGGATCGGAGAAGCGGGAGACGACCACGCCATGGCTGGATGAGGAGATTGAGGAGGCCAGGACCGATCTCTTCCTGTCCGCGCTCGACCTGCATCGATTGTTCATCGCTGGCGCGGCCAGTGAGCTCCGCCCCGCCTTTCAGGCGGCCATGGAAGTCATGGCCGGTGGAGCACCGCGGGATCTTGAACCGGAGAAGCGTCGGGCGGCATGGCAGGTGTTCTTCCTGCTGGTCCCGCTGGTCTCGACCACGTTCGCGTCCTTCGAGCGGATGTTCACCGGCATGGGGCGGGAGTCGATTGGCTGGCTGTTCATCGACGAGGCGGGGCAGGCCCCACCCCAGTGCGCGGCGGGTGCGATCTGGCGGGCAAGCCGCGCCGTCGTGGTGGGCGATCCGCTTCAGCTCGAACCCGTCGTGACCATCCCGGTGACCGTCTCGCTGAGTCTGGCGAAGGCGCACGGCGTCTCGGGGACGTGGATCGCGCCGCAGTCCTCCGTGCAGCGACTCGCCGATCGTGTCTCCCCGTACGGCACCACCCTTCCGCAAGGCGAAGAGGACGTCTGGGTGAGCTCGCCGCTTCGGGTGCACCGGCGATGCGACGATCCCATGTTCACCTTGAGCAACGACCTCGGCTACGGCGGACTCATGGTCTCCGGGGTGACACGCGATGGCCCGGACAAGGACATGTACCAGAGGACAGGGGACGCGGCAGTCTTCGTGAGTGCGTGGATGGACACCCCGGCGCGGGTTCCAGGCACCCACCTCCAGCCCAACCAGATAGAGCGTGTCAGGAGAGGCATCGAGGTGTGTGCCGCCAAGGGGATCCCGTATGGCGAGATCATTGCGATCTCCCCGTTCCGTGAGGTCGCAGATGCGCTTCGAGGGCTTGCTGATGACTACCCCGGCCTGACCGCGGGCACCATCCACACGGCCCAGGGCCGGGAGGCCGACGTGGTGTTCTTCGTCCTGGGTGGGGCCCCCGATAAGCCCGGCGCGCGCAGTTGGGCCTCGAGTCGCGTCAACCTGGTCAACGTGGCCGTGAGCAGGGCCAAACGACGTCTCTACGTGATCGGTGACCGGGAGGCGTGGTCTCAGCACAATTTCTTCCGACAGATGGCCGAAGCGCTGCCGACAGCACCGGAGCGGCGTGCCGCGTTTGAGGCGGAGGGGTGAATCGCATGTCAGGTCCGGGCCGTGGGTCCGCGGGCCCCGTCACCAGGGAGGACGGCACCCGTCTGCATGTCCTCGATTCCGGCGGCACCGGGCCCGCGCTCCTCCTCCTGCATGGCCTGGCCGGGTACGCGGGGGAGTGGGCGCAGGTCGCCGAGCGGCTGGCCGGGGCCTGCCGGGTCGTCGCGTTCGACCAGCGCGCTCACGGCTCCAGCACGCGGCGCCCCGCGGACCTGAGCCGCACGGCCCACGTGGGCGACGTCGTCGCCGTAGCCGATGCGTTGGGCCTGGAGCGGTTCACCCTGGTGGGCCAGTCCATGGGCGCGCACACCGCCCTGCTCGCCGCGGCCGCCCATCCGGCGCGTGTGGGGCGACTCGTGCTGATCGAGGGCGGCGTCGGCGGGGAGGGGCCCGAGGCCACCGCCGACGTCATCGACTGGTTTCGCGCCTGGCCCATCCCCTTCGCCACGGTGGACGACGCCGTCGCCCACCTCGGCGGCGGACCTGCCGCCCGGGTGTGGGCCGAGGGGCTCGAGGAAACGGACGCCGGCTGGGTGCCACGCTTCGACGTCGACGTGCTGGAGGCCGCCCTGCGGCCCGTCCACGAGCGGCCCCGGTGGGAGGAATGGGGGCAGATCGCCGCGCCAACCCTGCTGATCACCGGGGAGAACGGGTACGTGCCCGCCGGAGAGCTGGACGATATGCGGCGGCGGCGCCCGGATGTGCGGCACGTGCAGGTGCCCGGCGCGGGGCACGACGTGCACCTGGACGCGCCGGAGCGGGTGGCTGAGCTCGTGCGGGGGTTTGCGGCCTGATTGCTCTGGGGCAGGATCACCTCATGGACCACAAGCAGATCCTCCACGACGGGCTGCGCCGCCAGCGTGCGGCCCTCCTGCAGAAGCTCGAGGGCCTCAGCGAGCGTGACGCCCGCCTGCCGCGCACTCCCACCGGCACCAACCTGCTGGGACTGGTCAAGCACGCCGCCGTCGTCGAGCTGGAGTACTTCGGCGAGACGTTCGGCCGCCCCGCGGAGGTGCAGCTGCCCTGGGTGGCGGCGGGGCAGCCGGAGGAGGACAACGTGGACATGTTCGCCGCCGAGGGTGAGTCCCTCGAGGACGTCCTCGAGTTCGCCCGCCGCTGCTTCGCCCACGCGGACGCGACCATCACGGCCCTCGGCGCCGACGCCCCCGGGCGGGTGGCGTGGTGGCCCGACGACAAGGCGGAGGTCACGCTCGCGCAGATCATTGCGCACGTCGCCCTGGACGAGGCCCGGCACGCCGGCCACGCGGACATCCTGCGGGAGCAGATCGACGGGCAGGCCGGCCTGCGCGCCCCGGGGAACAACCTGCCCCCGTGGGACGCCGACCGCTGGGCCGCCCACGTGGACCGTCTGACCGCCATCGCGGAGGGGAGTGGCGGGCCGGGCCGGAACTGAAGGCACATGCCTCCCGTGCCCGACCTGCCCGCCTGCCTCGAGTGCGAGCCGCTGACCCGCGCCGTCGTCACCGGCTACGCCGCGAAGGTGACCGCCGAGGACCGCGCCGTGCAGCGGGACGCCTTCATCGCCGCGATGGTGTGGGGGTACGGACGGGTCGGCTGCGGCCCCTCCCGGGTGGAGCGCATCATGGCGCAGCACGGGTTCGAGGAGCAGCTCGCCGACGTCACCCGCATCACCCTCGAGCAGGGCGGGCCCGCGTCCTCGACGCCGTGGTGCGCGCCTGGTTCGCCGAGCATGTGAGACGTGGTGGGCTCGGACTTCCCGTGGGACTGCCGCTCGGGCGACACGATGCTGCAGGCTGCGCTGACCGACGCCCTGGAGCAGCTCCTCTCTCCGTTTGCGGGGGAATCCCGCACCTGACCCGTACAGAACCCGACTGACAGCCGGTTCCCCCTCCAGGCAGGATGGCCCCATGACGCGCCTGCTTTCGGGGGACTCCCTCACGCTCGACCTCGCACCGGAGGACCCCGCCGACCTCCTCGCCCGCCTGCGCGTGGCCGGCGTCGAGATGAACGCGTCCGCCGAGCAGTTGATCGCCGACGCCTGGGTGCGCGTCGACGCGCCGTTCCGGGTGACCGTCGTCGAGCGCACGCTCGCCGAGCTCGGCTTGCCCGACGGCGGCACCCTCCCCGAGCTGCGGCGAGCGGCTGCGGCGGCGGGACTGCGGGAGTGCCCGCCCACCGTCGCCCCGCTGTTGCGCATGGCCACCCTGGACCAGGCGAACGCGCCGGACTCGGTGCTCCGTCACGGCCGCGCGCCCGACGGCTCCGCACATGTGCTCAGCCCGTCCCTGGCCGACGCGCCCGGCCTGCACCGTGGCCTGTACCTGCGTGTCGTGGACGGTGTTCCGTGGCTACGCGGCTTCGTCTGCGACGACCTCCACAATTTCGGCCCAGAGGACCGGTGGATCCTGGCGTTGTGAGGGGCGCGGCCGGGTGCCCAGACCGCTCCGCCGGACCGGCAGTGGCACGGAGTTCTCAGGTGCTACGCTGAACCCACTACATCCCCCACGCCTCTCCACGATGCGCACTTGGGGGATTTTTCTTTGCCTGGCGCTGCTTCGTGCCGGAACGGGAGGGTGAAGTGGGACGGACCATGCGGGCACGGGGGTCGGAGACCTTCGCAAAGCCTCCGCTCTCCCACGAGCGGATGCTCGAGCAGCTTGAGAGCCGGGGGCTCGTGGTTCCGGACCGGGACCGCGCTCTCCGATACCTGCGGCACCTCGGGTACTACCGGCTCTCCCCCTACACGATCCCCTTCCAGGCGGAGCGATCCACTCACACCTTCGCCCCCGGTGCCGAGTTCGACGACGTCCTGGACCTGTACGTCTTCGATCGCAAGCTGCGGCTTCATTGCCTCGACGCCCTCGAGCGTGTGGAAGTCGCGGTCCGCGCAGCCCTGACCGACCACATGTCCACGACCTATGACGACGCCCACTGGTACATCGACGCCGCGCACTTCCGCGACCGACAGCGGCACGCGGACCTCCTCGACATCGTCCGCCGTCTGGTACGGAGCCGGCTGCTGGGGTTGGCCGAGTCCGGTCATGACCGGATCCACCACCCCTCGGCGCTGGAGCACTACCTGATGACCTATCGGAAGCCGGAGCTGCCCCCGTCCTGGCTCATGGTGGAGTCCCTGACCATCGGGCAGCTGGCGGGCCTGTACCGCAACCTCGCGCGTCGCTCAGATCGTGTGGCGGTGGCGGCCAGCGTGGGGTCGACCGACACGGTGCTCACCTCGTGGCTGCAGGTCTATGTGCGCGTGCGGGACATCTGCGCCCACCACGGCCGCCTCTGGAATGTGGGCCTCGGTGTGACCCCCATGATCCCCAAGTCGCCCGCCATCTCGTGGCTCGCCGGTGCCGAGGCTGTTCCCGAAGCGTCCCGCCAGCGTCTGTACCCAGTGCTCGCCTCGCTCCAGTCCCTTCTGGACACGGTCTCGCCGCGCAGCCGCTGGGCCGACCGCCTGTACGAGCTCCTGCATGACAGGCCCGAGATGAACCTCCACGGGATGGGCGTTCCGGTGGGCTGGTCCTCGGATCCGTTCTGGTCTCGTCACCTCCGATGAGCGCGGCCAGTGCGGGAGTCCTTCATCCCGGGGAGACGGCTGCGGCCCGCCGCCGTCGTCGGGAGGAGCCGTAGGCTGGCGGCCCATGAGGATCGAAATGGAGAGGTTCCGCGTCCGCGCCGGCAAGGAGGAGCGCGCCCGCGAGTGGATCGCGTTCCTGCGGGAGAACCCCGAGGCGTTCCGCGAGACCCTGGAGCCCGAGCGGATGTACGTGGAGACGATCTTCTTCGAGACCGTCGGGGACGCACTGTACCTGTGGTGGTACACCCTCCAGGGCGAGGACGGCGCCGAGCTCAGCGACTCCACCCACTGGCTCGACGAGCGCCACGCCGCCTACTGGCGCGAGTGCATCGACCCCGACGAGCCCAGTCTGCTGCTCACCCCCGAGGTGCACATGAGCCCCGAGCGCGTCGAGGAGGCCATGCGGCCGCTGGGGGAGTGAGGCGGGCGCGCAGAACCCGGCTTACAGCCGGTTTATCTCCCCGGCATCATGACCCCATGACCCTCTCGCCCTTCACCGCGGTCGCTGGCACGTTCTACCGCGCCGTGGACGCCCGGTTCGTCGATAGCGCCCTTCGCGGCTCCCGCTCCGCCGGTCGGTACTCGCCACCGGACGCACCCACGCTCTACCTCAGCTCCTCACCGGAAGGAGTGGACGCGGCCATGGTTGCTCACACGGACGCGACCACCCCGCCGCGCGAGCTGCTGACCTTCGACGTTCATGCAGAACGGATCGTGGATCTGCGCGACGCCGAGGCGCTCGCGGCCCTCGGCGTCGACCTCGCCGACGCCATGGCCCCGTGGAAGCCGGCCGTGGAAGTGGGGGAGGAGCCGTCGTCGTGGGCGGTCCGCCGCCGCCTGGAGGAGGCCGGCGCGCACGGGCTGATCGACCCGTCCCGCACGGCCCCCGGGCTGTGGCACCTCACCCTGTTCCGCTGGAACGAGGGCGGAGCGCCCCGGGTGACGCGCGCCCCGGGCGGTGTCACTGCTGGCTCTGGAGCATCTCCACAACGTACCCGATGAACAGGGCGAGCGGGAAGCTGACGACAGCCAGCGCGCCGGACAGCAGCGCCAGCAGAACGCGTTTCGCCGCAGCGATGCAGAGCGCGGGCAGTGCGTAGCAGCCGATGATCAGGGCGAAGAAGGCCATCGTCTCCCGAGGCGTCTCCGAGCCCGTGATCAACAGGAGAACGAGGGTGCCGGTGGAGATAGCGAAGGCGGCCAGCCCGCGATGGTGAAGGCTCCCGTTCGCGTCATGGCGTCGAACCTATGTACGCGGTGAGGGTGAGTTGTCCGGGCCTTCACTCGTCTGGTCTCAAGTCCAATCCCCAGCATCACCGGTGAAGACGCCCCGCGCGCCCTCGGGTGAGGCCCCGCCCCTACACTCCGACCATGGACATCACCGTCGGCGCCGTCGGCCGCGCCTCGCTCTCGGACTGGGAACAGGAATGCTGCGGTGACCCGATCGCGCCGTGGGGGAAGTCCACGAGCTGATCCTGCTGCCCTCCCGGGGAGTGAGTCAGGCTGGGCCCCTGGTCTCTGCAGGCTGGATCGTCACCCATCACGACGACGGCAGCCCCGCCGGGTCGATCCCGTTGCGTCGTGTGCGGGCCGTGGTGAGGGCGGCACACGAGGTGTGGCCCTCGGGGCGGCTCGCCGAGATCGATCGCGTCCCCGGCCACGCTGACCTGACGGTCCTTGAGCCGGAGGAAGCCACCGGCCTCGGCATGGGGGAGGTCGTCTACGTCGGCGCCTACGAGCCGGTGCTCCCCGAGACTCCCCGCCCTGACGAGTGGCTTCTCGACCTGGAGATCCTCGAGGATCTCGGTCCGCACACCTGGTGAGCCTCACGAGTCCACCCCTCACGGTCTCGAGCTGCATGGGGTGAGCGTCGAAGTCCGTTCGTCGTCATAGATGGCCCCTCACCCCCCGGTCGCTCGCGAGCATCGCGTAGACGAGGGTGTCCGTCCACTCGCCCTTGCTCCACAGGTCCTGCCGGTGGTGTGCCTCTCGACGCATCCCGAGCATCTCGGCCAGTCGGGCGGACGCCGTGTTGCGGGCATCCATCTGTGCCACCACCCGGTGCAGGCCAGACGTCTCGAACCCCAGGTCCAGCAGCGCAGCTGCGGCCTCCCGGGCGAAGCCTTGACCGGCATGCCGCGGATCCAGTGCCCAGCCGATCTCCGCGACACCGCGCTCGCGGTCCGTCAGCCACAGGATCACGTCACCCACGGGGACGCCCGCGTGCTCCACCACCAGGGGCACCGCCCCGGACGGGCCGCCGAGGTCGACCCACGTGATCCGCTTGGCCAGCTTCGCCCGCGCGGTTGCCTCGTCCCAGGGCTCATCCAGCAGGTGGCGCACCACCTCGGGCTGCGTGTACATCTCCTGCAACCAGCCGAAGTCGTCCTCCCGGTGCGGCCGCAGCGTCAGCCGCGCGGTGGGCAACGGCCAGTCAGGGGCGCGTCCGCCCGCAGCCGCGCCCTCCTTGCGCTCCGCCGGAGGCGGGGCGTCGACGTCGGCGGGGACCGGCGTCGTCGTGCCGGACGCCCAGTCCTGGCGCAACATTGCGTAGGCCACGGACGCGAGCGGCTCGCCGCCGTCCACGGGCCAGCCGCGCCGGTAGTGCGCCTCCTTGACCCAGCCGGCCCGGCGGAAGGTGCGCAGCATGGGGACGTTGTCCTCGCGGGTCTGGCCCTCGAAGCGGTCCACCGCGGGCATCGTCTCGAAGACGTGCCGGGTGAGCGCGGTGAGGATCTGCGCGCCGAGCCCGCGCCCGCGGAACCGCTCCGCCACGCGCAGGTCGAACAAGGGGGTGGGGTCCGTGAGGTCTTCCAGGCGCACCACGCCGACGCGGCCGTGCTCGGGATGCTCGATCCAGAAGGTGCGGTGGTCCTCATCCTCCCAGGCGCCGCCATCGACGGCCTTCTCCGCCTCCGGCCGGGTGACGCGCGGGCGCGTGTGGAACGGCCACGCGTTCTCGGTGAGCAGGGCGACGAGCGCGTCCCGGTCGGCGCCTGCCGGGTCGAGCGGAGTGAAGGTGACGTCCATGGGGCCGAGAGTAGGGGAGGGGGCGTCACCGCCGCCCGCTGCCGTGACCCCATGGCCGCGCCCCTCCTCGACCTCGTGGCGCGCCGCGGCGTCATCTTCCCGCGGCGCACCGAGCGGCTGACGCTCACCCCGTTCGCCGCCGACGACGCCCCCGCCGTCTTCGACTTCTGCCGCCTCCAGGAGGTCTGGACGTGGACCTCTGGGCGGGCCGCGCGAGGAAGCCCGGGACGCGCAAGCCGAGATCGGCTGGATCATCGCCCCGGTCCACGCCGGCCGTGGCCACGCCACCGAGCTGGCCTGCGCCCTGCTGGACCTCGCCTTCACGGGCCTCAGCGTCAGACCCGTGGAGGCTCACGCCTTCACGGACAACGCGCCCATCCTGCGCGTGATGGAGAAGGTCGGCCTGCGCCACGAGGGCACCTTCAAGGAGGAGTCACTGCACCGCACCCGCGGCTGGGTGGACGGCGTCACTGACGCGATGCTCGCCTCGGAGCACCGGGCCCGGGGCCGACGGCTTTCCACCTCACGACGCCCAGAAGTACGCAACGCTCTAGACATAACGTTGCGTAAGGTTGTGGTATGAGCAACGATCCGCGCCCGACCCCGTGGGCCGTCAGCTGGGAAGAGCGCCCCTGGACCGCGGACCCCGACGACGCTGGCGTCCTCACCCGCCGCGCTCGCGTGCGCGCGTCGGGCCCGTATCGAGCCGCGCTCCCAGCCCGTATCGCCCGACTCGGGTTCGACCTGCCCTCCGATCTGGCGACCGAGGTCGAGGAGGCGACGGCCGCCGTCGTGCGCTTCGACGCCGAGATCAGCCACGCCCTCCCGGGGCTCACTGGAGAGATCGCGCCGATCGATGCGGCGCTCCTGCGCACTGAGTCCGCGTCCTCCTCGCAGATCGAGCACATCACCGCGGGCGCGCGAGCCCTCGCCCTGGCGACTCTCGGCGAACGCACCCGCCCGAACGCAGCGCTCGTGGCGGCGAACGTGAGGGCCATGGGGGCTGCTTCCCGGCTGGCCGCCGACCTCGACGAGCCCGCCCTGCTGGCCGCCCATCGTGCCCTCATGGACGGCCAGGAGTATGCCCGGCCGGGCGCCTACCGCGATGCGCAGGGGTGGATCGGGGGCGGGGCGCCCACGCCGCACACGGCACAGTTCGTCCCGCCCCACCCGGAGCGCCTGCGTGCCGGGATGGACGATCTCTTCGCCTACCTGCGACGCACGGACGTGCCCGCCCTCGTGCAGGCCGCCATCGCGCACGCCCAGTTCGAGACCATCCACCCGTTCGCGGACGGCAATGGCCGCACCGGGCGCGTCCTCGTGCACGCCGTATTGCATCGGGCCGGCGCGATCACCCGTATGGGGGTGCCCCTCTCCGCGGGACTCCTCACGGACACGGCCGGATACTTCGACGCCCTCACCGCCTACCGCGACGGCGACCCCGCGCCCATCGTGCGCCGCTTCGCACAGGCCGCCCTGGCCGCCGTCGGCAACGGCCGAGAGCTCGTCGCGGACCTGGACGAGGCTCTAACCGGCTGGCGCGAGCGGCTCACCGCCCGGCGGGACGCGGCGGTCTGGCGGGCGCTCGCGGTGATCATCGCTCAGCCTGCCGTGACGGTGGACCACCTGGCCCAGGTGCTGGGGGTCTCGCGCCCGGCGGCCCAGCGCGCCGTGGACCAGCTCGTCGAGGTCGGTGCGCTGCAGCCGGTCTCCAGCCAGCGGCGGAACCGGGTGTGGCTGGCCACCGAGGTGCTCGCCTGTCTGGACGAGTTCGCCGCGCGTGCGGGCCGGCGGGGTTGACCGGGTGTGGACTACCGGGCCGACCAGCCTCAGTGCCGTGTGCAGTGCCCCGGCCATCCGGGCGGGCGTCGGGTTGCGGGCGTCCACCTGCGCCACCACCCGGTGCAGGCCGTACGTCTTGAACCCCAGGTCCAGCAGGGGCACCGATCCGGCAGGGCCGGCGAGGTCACCCTCCCCGCGCTCCACCCGGGACGTCGACGTCGGCGGGGGCCGGCGTCATCGTTCTGGACGCCCGGTCTTGCCGCAGGGCCGCGTACGCCACGGACGCGAGCGGCTCGCCGTGCCTACGGCGAGCGCGCAGGAGCTGCTGGAGCGCCTCGGGACTCAGGTCGCGGCTGACAGCCGCGCCGCATGCCCGCGTTGACGGGCGCCGGCATCATGGGCCCCTCCCCACCCGGGCGCCTTCCCAGTCCGACACAATGCATACATCCATGCATGCATCTGATTATTCTGGCCCGCATGACTCCACTCTCCGACCCCTTATGGGGCAGTCGTGCCACAGCTGCCGGCCGCCTGGCCCACGACGTCGCCTGGCGCATCGTCCGCGGTGAGATCGCCGCGGGGGAGATGCTCACCGAGGTCCAGCTCTCCACGGAGGCCGGCATCTCCCGGACGCCGGCCCGGGAGGCCCTCCTCCAGCTCGAGCGCTGGGGCCTGGTGCGGCTCCTCCCCAAGAAGGGCGCGGCCGTGCAGGCCCTCACGCCGCAGAGCGTGGCCGACCTCACCGCCCTGCGCGGCCTCCTCGAGTCCACCGCCCTCGCCACGGTCGCCGCACGACCCGACGCCGTCGGGCCCCTCGTCGCCACGCTCACCGCCAACCTGGAGCAGCAGCGCGCCGCCCTGGACGCCGGCGACCTCGCGGCGTTCTCCGCGCTGGACGTGCGCTTCCACCGGGACGTGATCGCCACGTGCGGCAACGCCGCCTTCGACGAGGTCGTGCGCACCTTCGCCCCCCGCCTGGCCCGCCTCATCCACGCCGCCACCGGCGGATCCGTCGACGCCGCCCGCCGTCTCCTCGATGGGCACGCCGAGATCTGCGCTCAGCTGGCCGCTGGGCGCGCCGCAGACGCCCAGCGCGCCCTGCAGGAGCACCTCGACGCCGCGGGGACCGGCGTCGTCCCCGGCCTGCCGCCCGTGGGCCCGTCCGAGGCAGGTGAACCCCGATGATCGAGGGCCTGCTGATCCTGCTGCTCTGCCAGCTGGCGGGCACGCTCGTGGCCGACACGCTGCACCTGCCGATCCCTGGGGCCGTGCTGGGCATGCTCCTGCTGCTCGGCCTGCTCGCGTGGCGCCGGCCGGCCGAGGACGCGCCGGTGATGACGGCGAGCCATCACCTGCTCCAGCACCTGCCGCTGCTGTTCGTCCCGGCGGGCGTCGGCGTCGTCGCGGTGCTGGGCCTCATCGGGGAACACCGGGCGCTGATGCTGGTCGGCTTCGTGGTGCCCTGGCTGCTGGGGCTGGTGGTCACCGCCGGCGTCGCCGCCCCGCTCGCCCGCCGCCTCACGAACAAGAAGGAGGACGCACAGTGAACGCCGCCGATCTCACCGACTCCCTCGCGGAGGCCTGGGACGCGCTCCTGCACACACCGCTGTTCGGCATCGCGCTGACCCTCGCCGTCGCCGTGCTCTCCCGCCGTCTGTGGCTCGCCGCCCGGCAGACCGCCCTGCTCACGCCCGTGCTCGTGACGATCGTGCTGGTGGCCGCGTTCCTGGCCCTGACCGGCATCGACTACGAGACCTACATGATCGGCGGCAGCTACCTCACCTTCCTGCTGGGCCCCGCCACCGTGGCCCTCGCCGTCCCCCTGTACCGGGCCGGCCCTGACATCCGGAAGCTGCTGCTGCCGATCGCCGTCGGGGTCACCGTCGGCTCGCTGACCGCCATGGTGAGCGCCGTGCTGATCGTGCGGGCGATGGGCGGGGACGCCGCGCTGGCCGCCACGTTCGCCCCCAAGTCCGCGACGACGCCGATCGCCATGGCGGTGGCCGACGCCGGCGGCGGGATCGTCTCCCTCGCCGCCGTGCTCCCCGTGCTCACCGGCGTGCTCGGCGCCGTCTTCGCCCCCTGGCTGCTCGACCGGCTGCGCGTGCGCGACCCCCGCGTGCGCGGCCTGGCCATCGGCGTGAGCTCCCACGGCATCGGCACCGCCCGCGCCCTCGCCGAGGGGCCGAAGACCGGTGCGTTCTCCGCCCTCGCCATGGCCTGCTCCGGCCTGCTCACCGCCCTGCTGGCCCCGCTGGTGCTGGCGATGACGGGGTGAGGGCCGGGCGGCCTCCTTACCGTGTCCGCCCCGCCTGCCACCCTGGTCCTCTTCCTTCCCCGCGGGCCGCCCGCCGGCCCGCGCAGGCGCGGTGACGCGGCCCGGTCCTGCGAACGAGAGGACCCCACCCATGATGGGCCCGTCCCACGCGGCCACCGGCGCTGCGGCCTGGCTGGCGCTCACGCACTGGCAGTCGCCGATCGCCGTGCTGCACCTGCCCGCCGAACTCCAGCTGCTCGGCGCCGTGACCACCGCCGGCGCGGCCATGATCAGCGACTGGGACCACCCCCGCGCCACCGTCGTCCACGCCCTGCCGCCCCTGACCGAGTGGATGAGCTGCGGTATCCGCCACGTGGCCGGTGGGCATCGGCGCGGCACACACTCGCTGGTGGGGATCGCGGCGTTCACCGCCATCGCGACGGCGGCCGCCTCCATCCAGGTGCCGATCGCGGGGCACGTCTACACGCCGGGGCAGGGGGTCATCGCCGCGTTCCTGGCGGCCGTGGCCGCCAAGGCCCTCCGACTGCTCCCGAACCGGGGATGGAGGGCCGCGTGGGCACTCGGCATCCTGGTCGCGGTGTCGGCGACCGTCCTCAGCGACGGGCTGTGGTGGATCCCCGCCTCCGTGGCCGTCGGCGTGAGCGTGCACATCCTCGGCGACGCCCTCACCAACAACGGGGTGGCCCTGCTCTGGCCGCTCAGCCCGGAGCCTCCCGCGCGCCTGTGGTGGTGGCAGTCCTCCGGACGGTTCCGGCTTCCCCTGCTCGGCCGGACCGGGTCCTGGCGGGAGTGGGCGTTCGTCTCGGTGGTCACCGCGTTCACCGTGGTGCGGGCCGTGCGGCTCGTCCCGCTCGCCGCTCGGGGGGTGGCGGCACTGTTCTGAGCGGCCGCATCCGGCCACCGCCGCCCCTCACGCCTCCGGGAACCACCCCGCCCGCACGGTCGCCTCGGTCCCGCGCGGCAGTCTCGGGCGGCCGCCGGCGGCCAGGTCCCGGCAGGCGTCCGCGAGCGCCTCGAACGGCCATCCCGGGACCCGGGCCTGCCCCTCGGCCGTGCCGTCCGCGCGCCAGTGCACGTGCCAGCCCCGGCGCCGCAGCCCATGACGGCCCCGCAGGCTCACCCCCGCCCCGACCGCGCGCACGACCGCCTGGTCCACGGCCTCGAGCAGCTCGTCCGACCCGGGGTCGCAGGCGTCGCATCCGCAGTCCGGGAGCACCGCGTGCACCTGCCCCGGGGCGCCGACCGCCACCCGGATCACCGGCAGGACGCCGCCGTCGTCGTCCTGGGGCACGTCCGTCTCCAGCAGCCACCAGGGGGAGGCGCCGTCGACGCCGGCCGGCGGCGCCACCCGCAGCGCCCGGCCCACGGGGACCGTCAGGTCGGCGCGCCCGGCCTCGTCGAGCGGGATGCCACGCACCGGGTCCGGCGCGACGGCGGCGCCCGCCTCCGCGAGCACCTCGGCCCACACGCGGGCCCGGACGCCCGCGATCCAATACCGCTGCGGGTCGGTCACCCGGGAGTACTCCTCCTCCCGAGGCGGGGCGCCGTCCGGGTGCGGGGCAGGCCAGGTGGGCAGGTCGAGGGCGGCGTACCGCCGGGCCACCCCCGTGCGCAGACGCGGCAGGGTCGTCATGGGAGGCTCACCATGTGTCCGGCCCGGGCGGTCATCCCGGGCTCACTCCGCCGGCGCAAGTTCCCGCTTGAGGATCTTGCCGGTGGCGGTCTTGGGCAGCCCGTCCCGCACGCTCACGGTGCGCGGGTACTTGTAGGGGGCCACCTGGGACTTCACGTGCTGGATCAGCTCCTCCTCCGTGGCGTGCGCGCCGGGGGCGAGCACCACGTGCGCGGCGACCTCCTGGCCGAGCTCCGGGTGGGGCACCCCCACCACGGCGGCCTCCGCGACGGCCGGGTGCTCGTAGAGCACCTCCTCGATCTCGCGCGGGTACACGTTGAGCCCGCCGCGCAGGATCATGTCCTTCGTGCGGTCCACGATGTAGTAGTTGCCCGCGGCATCGCGCCGGGCGAGGTCACCGGAGCGGAACCAGCCGTCCTCGGTGATGGCCTGGGCGGTGGCCTCCGGCTTGCCCCAGTAGCCCTTCATCACGTTCTCCCCGCGGATCCACACCTCGCCCAGGGTCTCCTCGTCGCCCTCGGGCACGACGGCCCCGTCCGGCGTCACCAGCTGCAGTTCGCACCCGCGGACGGCGCGTCCGATCGAGCCCGGCTGATGCTCCTCGCCCGGATGGTTGAAGCATGCCACCGGGGAGGTCTCGGACAGGCCGTAGCCCTCGAGGATCTCGCAGTCGAAGGTGGCCTCGAAGCGGCGCAGCAGCTCCACGGGCAGGGCGGATCCGCCGGAGACGCCCAGGCGCAGGCTGGCCAGGTCCTCCGGACGGTCCTTGGCCGCGGCCAGCACGGCCCCGTACATGGTGGGCACGCCGATGAACACGTCCACCGCGCACTCCCGGACGGTCTGCGCGGCCACGGCGGGATCGAAGCGGGGGATCAACGCCAGGCTGGCGCCCGTGGTGACGGGCGCCATGAGCGCGCACGTGAGGCCGAAGACGTGGAACAGCGGCAGGCAGCCGAGCACGGTCTCCCCGTGCTGGAGCTGGATCAGCGTCTCCGCCGCGGTGTCCGCGTTGGTGCCCATGTTCCGGTGGGTCAGCTGGGCCCCCTTGGGGCGGCCGGTGGTGCCGGAGGTGTAGAGGATGACGGCGTCGTCCTCGAGGTCCCGCTCGACGGTCTCGGTCACCGGGCCGGGGCTCTCCGCGAGGTGCGGGGCGAGGCCGTCCTCGCCGAGGGTGCGCAGCGGCACACCGCGCTCGCGGGCGCCCTCCACTGCCTCCTCGGACGGCACGGACCACAGCATCGACGCACCCGAGTCCTCCAGGTAGTACTCGATCTCGCGGCGCTTGAACAGCGGGTTCATCGGGACGACGACGGCGCCCAGCTGCAGGGCCGCGAAGAACACCACCGGGAACGCCGGGATGTTCGGCACCATGAGCGCCACGCGGTCCCCGGGGCCGATGCCCTCCTGCCGCATGAGCCCGGCCAGGCGCTGGGACTGGTCCTGCAGCTCGGCGTATGTCATGCGGTTCTCGCCGAGGATCAGGGCGGTGGAGTGCGGATGCTCGGCGGCGGTGCGCTCGAGGCGGGCGGGCAGGGTGAGGGTCACGACGGGCCTCCGGGGGGAGTCGGATGTGATGGGAACCACAGCGTAACGCCCGGCGGTGCTCGTTCGCTGTGAGCCGAGTGGGGTGTGGCGGCCGACCTCACGCCAGCGACATCACCGCGGGTCTGCCCGGCGGTGACGTCGCTGGCGCGCGGTCATCCACCGGCCCCGCCTGCGACGTCGATGTGTCGTCTCCACGGCCCAGGGGCGCAAGACTGGTCCCCGCACACCGCCGCCCGGACCGCCGGGCCAGACCGGAGGACAGACCATGACCGCACAGACCCCCGCCACCCCTGCCATCCCCAAGACGATGAAGGCGGTCGTCATGCGCGCGCCGGGCGACGTCGTCGTGGAGGAGGTGGACACTCCGCGCGTCGCCCAGCCCACGGACGTGGTCCTGAAGCTGGCCGCCGCGTGCGTGTGCGGCTCGGACCTGTGGCCCTACCGCGGCCACAACGACGTCGACCACCGGCGCATGGGCCACGAGTACGTCGGCACGATCGTGGAGAAGGGCGAGGACGTCGCCACCCTCGAGGTCGGCGACTTCGTGATCGGCTCGTTCATGCTCTCGGACAACACGTGCGAGATCTGCCAGGCCGGCTACCAGTCCCGCTGCGTCAACGCCGGCGAGTACACGGGCAGCCAGGCGCAGTACATGCGCGTCGAGCTCGCCGACGGCTCCCTCGTGAAGGTGCCCGGGGGTGAGCCCTCGGACCCGGACCGCCTGGCCGACTACCTCGCCGCCTCGGATGTGCTCGGCACCGGCTGGTACGCCGCCGTCGCCGCGCAGGCCGGCCCCGGCAAGACCATCGCCGTGGTCGGCGACGGCGCCGTCGGCCTGTGCGCCGTCCTGGCCGCCAAGACCCTCGGCGCGGAGCAGGTCATCGTGTTCTCCCGCCATGAGGATCGGGCCGCGCTCGCCCGGGAGTTCGGCGCCGACGTCGTGATCGCCGAGCGTGGCGAGGAGGGTGCCGCCCAGGTGCGTGAGCTCACCGGCGGCTACGGAGCGCACGGGGTGTGCGAGGCCGTCGGCACGCAGGGCTCCATGGACCAGGCCCTGGCCTCGGTGCGCCCCGGCGGGTACGTCGGGTTCGTGGGCGTCTCCCACGACCAGACCCTCGACGGCTCCGACCTCTTCGCCCGGGAGATCCACCTCGAGGGCGGGCCCGCGCCCGTCCGCCGCTTCCTGCCCGAGCTGATCGAGCGCATCCAGTCCGGGGAGATCCAGCCCGGCCGTGTGTTCACCGCGCGCATGCCGCTCGATGACGCCGCCGAGGCGTACCGGGCCATGGACGAGCGCCGCGAGATCAAGGTGCTGCTGGAGGTCTGAGGCCGTCGGTCTCGAGCGGGCTGGGCGACGCTTGACCCTCCCCTTGGGGGAACGCCCACGCTGGGATCACCTGAGAGAGAGGTCACCCCATGAGCCCCCTGATGACCGTCGGCGAGTTCGCCCTCGCCACCGGACTGAGCGCGAAGGCGCTGCGCTTCTACGACGAGCGCGGCCTCCTCGCCCCCGCCGACGTCGACGCCCACTCCGGCTACCGCCGCTACGAGCCCGGCCAGATCCGCACGGCCGCGCAGATCCGCGTCCTGCGGGCGGCCGGCCTCACCGTCGACGACGTCCGGTCCGTCCTCGCGGACCCCGCCTCCCTGCCGGCGCGGCTCGAGGCGCACGCGGCCGAGCTGCGACGCCGCCGCGACCTCGAGGACCGCGCGCTCGCGCTCGCGGCCGCCGGTGTCTACGCGGCCCCGGATCCCGACGACGACGGCGGCCCTGCCTGTCCCGGCCCCGTGGTGGAGCGCACGGTCGGGCCGACGCCGTGGGCCGGCGTCGTGCAGCGGGTGGCCCTGGACGAAACCGGTGAGGAGGCGACCGCCGAGCGCGCGAACGCCGCCTTCGCGGCGCTGTTCCAGGCACTCGCGGAGGCGGGGTCGGCACCGGCCGGGCCGCTGTGGACGGCCCTGCGTCCGGTGCCGGGCGCCGCCGACGTCGTGGAGACCGTCCTGGCCGTCCCGCTGAGCGGCCCGGCTCCCGCGGGTCTCGGAGCCGAAGGGCACGAGGTGGTGACTGGGACGCTGCCACGCCGCGTGGAGCGGTACGTGGACGTGCGGGGCGACGCGGGCGACGTCGACCTCCTCGACGACGCCCCCGGCGGCGCGCTGCCCCATCCGGGCCTGCTGGGGCTCATGGACGCGTTCGAGGCGGAGGACGCCAGCACCGCGGCGGAGATGCGTCAGATCCTCGTGGACCCGGAGGCCGGGCACGTCGAGCTGGCGGTGACGGTGCGGGAGGAGGCGGGAGCGGGGCAGGGGTGAGCCGGCGCGGGGACGGCACGGCGTGTCTGGCCGGCCGACCCTGCCGGTCCCGCGCCGACCCCCCCGGGGGCCCAGGGGTGCCCGGGGGTGGCCCGGCGGCTCGCGCTCGGTGCATACGTCGAAGTGGGAGTGCCGTCGCCGAAACCGTTGTCCAGGTGTGAGTGCGGATGAGTTCTTGTTGACATCTCCGTCCTCGACCCGACGGCCTGACATGCGGAGGCGAGTGCCGTCGTCGGGAAACCCCGATGCCGACGACCCTCCGCACCGGCTCCATGACCTTTTCCGCACCTCTGCGGCCCCGGCCCCTCGACCCGGCCTGACCTGGGGTCTACGCTGGCCGATCAGGCCTCGCACCCGAAGAGCGCGGCGTCTGCGTCCACGCCTGTCGAGTCCTCAGGGAGCACCACCGCATGATCCGCTTCGAGCATGTGGAGAAGACCTTCCCGGACGGTACCCGTGCCGTGGAGGACTTCTCCCTCGAGGTCCCCCCGCACACCACCACCGTGCTGCTGGGCTCCTCCGGCTGCGGCAAGACCACGCTCCTGCAGATGGTGAACCGGATGGTAGACCCCACCGGTGGCCGCGTGCTCATCGAGGGCCGTGACGTCGCCTCCCTGGACCCCGTGAAGCTGCGCCGCGGCATCGGCTACGTCATGCAGAACGCCGGCCTGCTGCCGCACCGCACCGTGCTGGACAACGTGCTCACCGTGCCGCGCCTGACCGGCCGGATCTCCCGCCAGGACCGGGACCACGCGCACGAGCTGCTCGAGCTCGTCGGCCTGCCCGCGGCCGTCGCCTCCCGATACCCCTCCCAGCTCTCCGGCGGCCAGCGCCAGCGTGTGGGCGTGGCCCGCGCCCTCGCCCCGGACCCGGACGTCCTGCTCATGGACGAGCCGTTCTCCGCCGTGGACCCGGTGGTCCGCGCGGACCTGCAGGCCGAGATGCTGCGCATCCAGCGCGAGCTGTCCAAGACCGTCCTGTTCGTCACCCACGATGTGGACGAGGCCGTCCTCCTTGGAGACGAGGTCCTGGTCCTCCGCGAGGGCGCCCGCGTGGCCCAGCACGGCACCGGCGAGGACATCCTGCTGCGCCCCGCCGACGACTTCGTCCGCTCCTTCGTGGGCGGCGCCCGCCGCGAGCTCCACGTGGAGGACCGCACCGGCACCGCCATCGTGGTGGACGCCTCCGGCCGCGTCGCCGGGACGCTGGTGCAGCCGTGACCTGGATCAGCGCCAACCTGGACTTCATCCTGTCCCTGACCTGGCGGCACATCGCCCTCGCCTCCCCGGTGGTCCTGCTCAGCCTCCTGATCTCCGTGCCCCTGGGCCGCCTGGCCAACGCCACCGGCTGGGGTCGGAGGCTGATCGTGGGCGGCTCCAGCCTGCTCTACGCCATCCCCTCGCTCGCCGTGTTCGTGATCCTCCCGGGCCTGGTGGGCACCAAGATCCTAGACCCGCTCAACGTGGTCATCGCCCTCACCCTCTACGGGGTGGCCCTGCTGACCCGAAGCGCCTCCGAGGCCTTCGACGCCGTGGACGACGAACTCCTCACCGCCGCCACCGCCCAGGGCCACAGCGCCTGGCAGCGGTTCTGGCGGGTGGAGCTGCCGCTGGCCGGCGAGTCCCTCCTGGCCGGCACCCGCGTGGTCAGCGCCTCCACCCTGTCCCTCGTCTCTGTCGGTGCGCTGATCGGCGTGCAGTCCCTCGGCACCCTCTTCACCGAGGGGTACGCCCGCAGCTTCGTCACCGAGATCGTCGTCGGCATCGTCGGCACGGTGATCCTCGCCGTCGTCTTCGACCTCGTCCTGGTAGCCCTCGCCGCTCTCCTCATGCCGTGGACGAGGCGCGCGAAGGTCCGGAAGGCGAGCGGCCGTCGTCGTTCCTCACAGGACACCACGACGACGGCACTCGCCACCGTGCCCGACCTCGCGGTGCAGGAGGGTCGCCGATGATCAGCTCCCTCTTCTCCTGGTTCGCCGACCCCGCCCACTGGGCGGGCCCGAACGGCGTGCCCGCCCGCGTGCTCGAGCATCTCGGCTACTCGGTGCTCGCCCTGGCGATCGCCGCGGCCATCGCGTTCCCGGTGGGCGTGTGGATCGGCCACACCGGACGGGGCCGGCGCGTGGTGGTGGCGCTGTCCTCCGCCCTGCGCGCCCTGCCGACCCTCGGCCTGCTGACCTTCCTCGCGATCGTCCTGGACATCAGGCTGCGGGAGGCGCTGATCCCCACCGTGATGGTGCTGGTGATCCTCGCGATCCCGCCCCTGCTGGCCGGCACCTACGCCGGACTGCAGGCCGTGCCCCGCGAGGTGGTCCACGCTGCCCGCGCCAACGGCCACTCCACCGGCCAGCTCATCGGCCAGGTGGAGCTGCCGATCGCCCTGCCCATGGCCGTCGGCGGACTGCGGTCCGCCACCCTGCAGGTGATCGCCACGACCTCCGTGGCCTCCTACCTCGGCCTCGGCGGGCTCGGCCGCTACCTCTTCGACGCGCTCGCCGTGCAGGACTACGTGACCATGCTCGCCGGCGCCGTGCTGATCGCCGTGCTCGCCCTGCTGTGCGACGGCCTCCTGCTGCTGGTGCAGCGCATCCTGACCCCCGCTGGGCTGAGGGCCCGCGGCTGACCCACGAAAGGACGGCTGCCATGGCTGCCACCGACCACACCTTGAATCCCCGGGCGGGAGCGAACCCGTCCGCCGCCCCGAACCGGCTGGTGCGGCGCCGCGCCGTGATCGGCCTGCTCGCCGGCGCGCCCCTGCTGGCCGCCTGCGGCGGGGACCCGCTCTCCTCCGACGGCGGCGGGCAGGGCTCGGGAGGCTCCGGCTCCGGCGGGGGCGGCGGCGGGACCGTCCGCGTGGGCTCGGCGAACTTCCCGGAGTCCGAGATCATCGGCGAGCTCTACGCCCAGGTCCTCGAGGCCAAGGGCCTCACCGTGGAGCGGAAGATGCAGATCGGCTCCCGCGAGGTCTACCTCGGTGCCCTCAAGGACGGGTCCATCGACCTGATCGGCGAGTACACCGGCAACCTCCTGGCCTTCTATGACAAGCAGGCGAAGGCGAAGACGTCCGAAGAGGTGTTCGCCGCCCTGCAGAAGGCCCTCCCGGACGACCTCGAGGTCCTGGCCGAGGCGAAGGCGGAGAACAAGGACGCCTGGTGCGCGGCCGGCGACTGGGCCAAGCAGCACGGTATCTCCTCCTACGCGGACCTGAAGGACTACGACGGCACCCTCCGCGTGGGCGGCCCGCCGGAGATGAGCCAGCGCGACTACGGCGCCGGCCTCGCCCGCGTGGAGTCCGTCTATGGCGTGCCCGCGGACAGGATGGAGTTCACCCCCATCAGCGACGGCGGCGGCCCGCTGACCGTCAAGGCCCTCAAGGACGGGGACGTGGACCTGGCGAACATCTTCTCCACCACCCCGGCCATCGAGGAGAACGGCTTCGTGATGCTCGAGGACCCCGAGGGCATGGTGACCCCGCAGAACATCGTCCCGCTCATGGCCAAGGACAGGGTCACGGACCAGATCCGCGAGGCCGTGGAGTCCGTGCAGAAGGTCCTCACCACCGAGGACCTCATGGCCATGAACGCCGAGAACTCGGGCGAGCAGAAGAAGCAGCCGCGAGAGGTCGCGGGGGAGTGGCTGAAGGAGAAGGGCCTGGTCTGAGGACTGCCCTCGACGCCGAATCAGAGGAAGTGGTCGCCTCACGCCTCGTGAGGCGACCACTTTCTCCTGGTTCGAGGGAGGCGGGGGTGCAGGGACGGCGCGGCGTGTCTGGCCGGCCGACCCTGCCGGTCCCGCGCCGACCCCCCCGGGGGCTCAGGGGTGCCCGGGGTGGCCCGAATGTGATGGAGTGCACGGATCCTGTCCACGACCTGGGAAGTGACCATGGAGCAGTTCGTCACCGCCGCCAACTCGATCATGTGGAGCCTGCCCATGGTCGTCGGGCTCCTCGCCCTGGGCCTGTACTTCACGATCCGCATGGCGGCCCCCCAGGTGCGGCTGCTCAAGGACATGGTGGGTCAGCTGGCCAGGGGAGGATCGTCGTCCGCGGGGATCAGCTCGTTCCAGGCGTTCGCCATGGCCCTGGGTGGCCGCATCGGCGTCGGCAACATCGCGGGCGTCGCGGCCGCGATCTACCTGGGCGGCCCGGGCGCGCTGTTCTGGATGTGGGTGACGGCGATCCTCGGCGCCCCCGTGGCGCTCGTGGAGAGCTCGCTCGCACAGCTCTACAAGCACAAGGTCCGCGGCGAGTACCGCGGCGGGCCCGCGTACTACATCCTCGAGGGGCTCGGCCGGAACTGGCGGTGGCTGGCGGTCGCGTACGCCGCGGCCACCGTGTTCGCCACCGTCTTCACCGGCCCACAGATCCAGGCCAACGCCGTCACCGCCGCCACGACCGAGGCGTGGGGCTGGGACCCGCTGTGGGTGGGTCTCGGGATGGCCGTGCTGTTCTGCGCGATCGTGTTCGGCGGCATGCACCGCCTGGGCCGCACGGTGGGCCTCGTGGTCCCGTTCATGGCCGGCGCGTACATCCTGGTGGGGCTGCTCGTCGTCGGGCTGATGTGGCAGCAGGTCCCCGCGATGTTCGGGCTGATCTTCTCCAGCGCGCTGGGCCTGGACTCGGTCTACAACGGCATCCTCGGCGCCGCCGTCGCGTGGGGCGTGCGCCGTGCCGTGTACTCCACCGAGATCGGCACCGGTTCGGGCGCCCAGGCCTCGGCGGCCGCCCACGTCTCCCACCCCGTGAAGCAGGGCCTGGCCCAGGCGTTCTCCGCCTACGTGGACACCCTGTTCGTCTGCACCATGACCGGCCTGATGATCCTCGCCACGAACAGCTTCAACGTGCTGGGCCCGGACGGGGAGAGTCTGCTCGCGGAGCACGTGCCCGGCGTCGAGGAGGGACCGGCGTGGGTCCAGATCGCCATCGACGAGGCACTGCCCGCCTTCGGCCCGTCCTTCGTGGCGATCGCCGTCTTCCTCTTCTCCTTCACCACCCTGCTCTCCTTCGCGTTCTACGCGGAGACGAATGTCGCCTACCTCATCCCGAACAAGACGGCGCAGCGCGCGGTCATCGCGGTCGCCCGGCTGCTGCTGGCCGGCTCCATGGTGTTCGGGTCCGTGCAGAGCTCGGCCCTCGTGTGGGCGTTCGCCGACTTCGGCGTCGGCCTCTACACGTGGGTGAACATCGTGGCGCTCATCCTGCTGAGCCCCGTGGCCATCCGACTGCTCAAGGACTACGACCGCCAGCGCCGCGCCGGCCAGGAACCCGTGCTGGATCCGCACGCGATCGGCGTCCGCAACGCCCACCTGTGGGAACAGATCCACGCCGCCTACGAGCGCACCGGGGACGTGGACGAGGCCATGGACCACGTCGCGGACACCGCCCCGGACACCCGGGCCATCACCGTGGTCCCGCGCCGGGAGGGCTGAGGACCGACGACGGCGGCCCGGGGCGCCGGACGTCCGCGACGACGTCGGGCCACGGGCCAGGGCCGTCCGCGCGGCCTGAATCCCGGCAGGCTCACCCCATGGACCACAAGGAGATCCTCCATCAGGGGCTGCGCCGGCAGCGCGACGCCCTCTTCGCGAAGCTGGACGGCCTGCCCGAGCGGGAGGTCCGCCTGCCCCGCACCCCCACCGGCACCAACCTGCTGGGCCTGCTCAAGCACGCGGCCACGTGCGAGCTCGAGTACTTCGGCGAGGTCTTCGGCCGCCCCGCCGGCATCCCCCTGCCCTGGGACGCGCCGGGGGTGGGCGAGGAGGACGGCGCGGACCTGTTCGCCGCCGAGGACGAGACCCTCGAGGACGTCCTCGACTACGCGCGGCGATGCTTCGCGCACGCGGACGCGACCATCGAGGCCCTCGTCCTCGACGCGCGGGGGCGGGTCCCCTGGTGGCCCGCGCACCTGGCCGAGGTGACTCTGGCGCAGATCCTCTCCCACGTGGCCCTCGACGCGGCCCGCCATGCCGGCCACGCCGACATCCTGCGCGAGGGGATCGACGGGCAGGCCGGCCTGCGCGGCCCCGGGGACAACCTGCCCGGCTGGGACGCCGAGCGGTGGGCCGCGCACGTGCGGCGGCTCGAGGGGATCGCCCGGGGTGCGGGCCCGGTGCGCTAGCGTCCGCGGTGATGACTCCCCGCTCGCTCGCCGGTCTGGCCCTCACCGTCGCCGCCCTGATGTCCGCCTTCGTGCTGATGGCGCCGACGGCGCCGGGGCTGTTCGTCGGCGTGCTCACGGTGGGGACCTTCGGGTTCGGCCCGTTCTACGGGGAGCCCTCGCGGCAGCTCGTGGACCGGCCGTGGAGGCGGGACACGCGCTGGCGCGATCTCGCCCGCCGGGTCCGCACCGACTGGCTCTCCCGGCAGCTGGGCGCCGTCGGCTGGAACGCGGCCATCAGCCGCCGCATCACCGGCCGGGCCGACCTGCGGCGCATCCGCACCGCCGCCGTGGGCTCCCTCGTCAGCCACGCCGCCTCCGCGGGTCTGCACGCGGTGGCGGGCGTGGCGCTGGCGGCCGTCGGGCATCCGGTCTGGGGCGTGGTCGCGGTGGCCCTGGGGCTCGTGGTGCACGCCTGGCCGGCCCTGCTGCAGGTCTCCGTGCTCGGGCGCATCGACGGACTCCAGACGCAGATCCGCGGGGACCAGCTGCTCTGGTGACCGGCCGGCACCGGGCGGCCCGGCCGAGCACTTTGTGGGCCGAATCCGACGGATGAGCCCCTGAATCGGGCACGGGAGCGTCGCATTCGGCCCGCAAAGCGGTGGGGAGGGGGCAGCGGGGAG
>NZ_JABFAX010000013.1:0-1360 GCF_017168395.1 Micrococcus sp. KRD128
CCGCTACCTCGCCGAGTCGCCCGCTGCCCTGCGTTTGACTCTCTCCCCGGCGACTCGCGACCGGGCCCTCGCCCGAGCGCACGGGTTCGCCAAGGTGGCCGTGCGCACCGAGCGGCGCACGCGTCTCCTCGGCCGGCGGTTTCCCACCGACCGCGTCGCTCCGGTCCTGCACCACCGCGCCCACGGGATGGCCCCGGGGGAGTCCATCTCCCCGCCGCTGGTCCACGCGAGCGCGTTCCACCTGCCCGGCGCGGACCCGGACGGCGCCCCCACCGCCCCCGGCGCGGACGTGCCTTTCCAGTACGCGCGCTGGGCCACGCCCACCTGGTCCGCGCTCGAGGCCGCCCTGGGCGCGCTGGAGGACGCCGACGTCGCCGTGGTCCCCTCCGGCATGGCCGCGATCGCCGCCGTCCTGCTGCCCCTGCTGCACCCGGGGGACCGCGCCCTCCTGCCCGCGGACGGCTACGGGCCCACCCGCGCCCTCGCCGCCGAGCACCTCACGCCCCGAGGCGTGCACGTGGACCTGGTCGCCACCCAGGGGCTCGCCCATGCGGACCTGAGCGGCTACGACCTGGTGCTCGTGGAGACCCCCTCCAACCCGGGGCTGCGCGTGGCGGACCTGGCGGACGTCGCCGCCCGCGCCCACGCGAACGGCCGCCGGGACGGCGCGGGGGCCCTCGTGGTGGTGGACAACACGCTGCTGACCCCCCTGGGGCAGCGCCCGCTGGAGCTGGGGGCGGACGTGGTCGTGGCCTCGGACACGAAGGCCGTCAACGGGCACACCGACGCCCTCGGCGGGCACGTCGCGTCCCGCGACCCCCAGCTGATGGCGCGCGTGCGCGGCTGGCGCACCCTGGCCGGCGGGATCCTCGGCACCCACGAGGCCTGGCTGATCCACCGCGGTCTGGAGACCCTCGAGGTCCGCTTCGCCCGCATGTGCGCATCCGCGCTCGCGGTCGCCGAGCTCGCGGCCGGGCACCCGGCCGTGCGCGCGGTGGCCTACCCGGGGCTGCCGGACCATCCGGACGCGGCGATCGTCGCGCGCCAGATGACGGCGGCGGGCGGCGTCGTCGGGCTGGAGTTCGCGGATGCGGCCGCGGCGGAGCGGTTCATCGGGGCGGCCGCGTACGTGGTGGCGCAGACGAGCTTCGGCGGCACCCACACCGCGGCCGAGCGCCGCGCCCGCTGGGGCGACGACGTCCCGGCCGGCTTCGTGCGCCTGTCCGTGGGCGTCGAGCC
This sequence comes from Micrococcus sp. KRD128, assembly GCF_017168395.1. Classification (NCBI taxonomy): domain Bacteria; kingdom Bacillati; phylum Actinomycetota; class Actinomycetes; order Micrococcales; family Micrococcaceae; genus Micrococcus; species Micrococcus sp. KRD128. The sequence continues at coordinate 1,240 of NZ_JABFAX010000013.1, forward strand.
GACGGCGGAGCTGCTCGCCGATCTCACCCGGGCGCTGAACGCGGCGGCCGGACCCGCCTGAGCCCGGCCCTGCCCGCCTGAGCCGGGCCCGGCTACGCTCGCGAACCATCCCCCGCCGACC
>NZ_JABFAX010000013.1:1460-7958 GCF_017168395.1 Micrococcus sp. KRD128
CAGGAGACCCGCCCCATGCAGCTCGACCTGATCGTGGAGAACGCCCGCCTCATCACCGGCGACCCCGCCCGCCCGTCGGCCTCACGGCTGGGGGTGTGGCGGGGCGTCGTCGTCGGGGTGGACGAGGAGCTGGACGGCCTCGCGACGCGCGAACGCCTCGACGCGCGGGGGCGCACCGTCCTCGCCGGGTTCAACGACGCCCACGCGCACAGCGTCTGGTTCGGCCAGTCCCGACTGGACGTGGACCTCGAGGGTGCGCGCACCGCGGAGGATGTCCACCGCCGGGTCCGCGCCCGCGCCGCCGAGCTCGACCCCGGCGCCTGGGTGACGTGCACCGGCTTCGACCCCGGCCACCTCACCGGCCCCCAGCCGGATCGGGACGGCCTCGACGCCGCCGCCTCCGGGCGCCCCGTGCTCATCCGCCACAACACGGGCCACGCCGTCACGGTGTCCGGGGCGGTGCTGGTCCTGGCCGGCGTGGGGGAGCAGGTGCTGCAGCAGCCCGAGGGCGGGCGGATCCTCACGGACGCCGAGGGCCGGCCCACCGGTCTGTTGGAGGAGACCGCCATGAGCCTGGTGACCCGGCTGCTGCAGCCGGAGTCCCACGAGCACATCGGCGCGTGCCTGGCGCGGGCATCGCAGGAGTACGCGGCCGAGGGCATCACCTCGGTGACCGATGCGGGGGTGGCCGGCGGGTGGATCGGGCACAGCCCGCTCGAGTTCGGCGCGTATCAGCGCGCCCGGGACGCGGGGCTGCTGCGCACCCGCTTCCAGACGATGGTCACCCTGGACGCACTGCGCCCGGTGGACGGCCATCCCGACGACGGCACGCACCTCACCCTCGACGCCGGCGTGCGCACGGGGGTGGGCGATGAGTGGCTGCAGATCGGGCCGGCGAAGGTGTTCACGGACGGGTCGATGCTCGGGCAGACCGCCGCGATGACCGAGGACTACTGCGGCCACGGCCACGGCCGCGGCTACCTGCAGCAGGACGCGGGGGAGATGCGCCGGGCGTGCCTCGGTGCGGCGGCCGCCGGCTGGGCGCTGGCCCTGCACGCGATCGGCGACGCCGCCCTCGACTTCGCGCTCGACGTGATCGCCGAGGCGCGGGGCCGGTTCGGACGTCCCGTGATGCCGCACCGCGTGGAGCACGGCGGGGTGGTCCGCGACGATCAGGTGGCCCGCATGGCCGAGCTGGAGGTCGTGATGGCCACCCAGCCGAACTTCATCAGCGCGTTCGGCGGGTCGGTGCGGGAGCGGATCGGGCCGGAGCGGGCCGCGCTGTCGTACCCGGCCGGGCGACTGCTGCGCGCGGGCCTGGTGCTGCCGGGCAGCTCGGACCGTCCCGTGGCCGGCGGCCGCCCGCTGGAGGTCATCCAGGACTTCGTGCTGCGCCGCACTGAGACCGGCGAGCAGTACGGCCCGGACGCGGAGCGGCTCACCGTGGCCGAGGCCCTGCACGCCTATACGGTCGGCTCCGCGGAGGCGACCGGCTGGGGCGGCCGCAAGGGACGGCTCGTCGCAGGCCAGCTCGCGGACTTCACGGTGCTCAGCGAGGACCCGCGCGTGGTGCCGAGCGACCAGATCGCGGCGATCGACGTCGTCGCCACCGCCGTGGGCGGGGAGTTCGTGCACGGCGGGCTGTGACGCCCGGTCCCGGCCCCGGCACCCCGCGACACCCGGCCCCGGGACCCCGCGACGAGCCCTGCGATATGGCCCCTAAACCACGCGTTTGGGGGCCATATCGCAGGGCTCGTCCCGGAAGGGGGGTGGGGCATGTCCGGTGGCCCGGCGGTCAGCCGTGGCTCCGCCGGGGGCCTGCTCCCTACGCTCGGAGGACGGCGCGCAGACCGCGCGTCGCCCCGAGTCCGTGAGGAGCACCCCGTGGCGCACGACGACGCGAACACCACCACCACCGACCAGCTCACCCTGCAGGACCCCACGAAGCGCTACCCCGTGATCAGCCCGCCGGAGCAGTCGCTGCCCGGCACCGGCCTGGACGCGGAGATGACGCCGAAGGCCGACCTGGGTGAGAAGTCCTACCGCGGCACCGGCCGTCTCGAGGGCCGCAAGGCGCTCATCACCGGCGGTGACTCCGGCATCGGCGCGGCCACGGCGATCGCGTTCGCTCGCGAGGGCGCCGACGTCGTGATCAGCTACCTGCCCGAGGAGGAGAAGGACGCCCAGCACGTCCTCGAGGTCCTGCAGGCGGAGGGGCGCACCGCCGCCGGGATCCCCGGCGACCTGCGGGACAAGACGTTCTGCGCCGATCTCGTGGCCCAGGCGGTCGAGAAGCTCGGCGGGCTGGACGTGCTGGTGAACAACGGCGGCAAGCAGGTGGCGCAGGACTCGATCGAGGACATCGATGACGAGCAGCTCGAGGCCACCTTCGACATCAACATCCTGGCCCAGTTCCGCCTGGTCAAGGCCGCCCTGCCGCACCTGAAGCCGGGTTCCACGATCATCAACACCACCTCCGTGGTCGCCTACATGGCCCCGGAGCAGCTGGTGGACTACTCCTCCACCAAGGCCGCCATCAACACCTTCACGAAGGCCCTGGGCCAGCAGCTGGCCCCGAGGGGCATCCGCGTGAACGCCGTGGCGCCCGGTCCGATCTGGACCCCGCTGCAGCCCTCCGGCGGCCAGAAGCCGGAGGCCCTGCCGGAGTTCGGCCAGTCCACTCCGCTGGGCCGCGCCGGGCAGCCCACCGAGCTCGCCCCGGCGTACGTGTTCCTGGCCTCGCCGGAGTCCTCCTATGTGGTGGGTGCGACCATCCCGGTGACCGGCGGCATGCCCACCCCGTGACCGGAGCCGGGCGTTCCTGTCCCTGGGCGGTCACACCACCAGGGACAGGAACGCGCCGAGCGCGAAGCCGACCACGGTGAGCAGCCCGGCCTTCTCCCCGCCCTTCTCGCGGGCCTCGGGGATCATCGTGTCGATCAGCATGACCAGCAGGGCGCCGGCCGCGAACCCCTGGATGCCGCCGGTCAGGGCGGGGGAGGCGACGTCGGCAATCAGCCCGCCGCCCCACGTCGCCAGGGCGCAGACCACCGCCACGAGCGACCACTGGATCAGCAGGTGGCGACGCGTCTTGCCGCCGTCGAGGGAGTCGGCCGTGGCGGCGATGGACTCAGGCAGGTTGGACATGAAGATCGCCACGAGCAGCGCGAGGGACACGCCCTCGCCCGCGGCCAGCCCGATGCCCAGCACGAGCTGCTCCGGGATGCCGTCCAGCAGCGCGCCCACGGTCAGCGCGGCGCCCGAGGACGAGCCGCCGGACCTCGCGGCGGAGCGCTCCACCGCACGGTCGCCGAGGAAGTAGGCGGCCGCGCCGAGCGTCAGCCCGATGCCGACGGCGGCAGGCCCGGCCGCCTGCACGCCCGCCTCCGCGAGCTCGAAGGACACGGACGCGATCAGGGCGCCGGCGCCGAAGGCGAGCACGAGACCGATCGTGCCCATGTGCCAGCGGCGCAGGGTCGCCAGGACGGCGCCCACGAGCAGGGAGGACGCGGCGACGGCGCCCCACATCAAGGTCATCACGCGGGCCAGGCTACGCGCTGACCGGGGACGACGCCGGGCCGCCGCCTCAGCTCACCGCACGACCTCGTCCGCCTCGCCCGTGAGACCGAGCTTCTCGGCCACGTAGTCCACGTCCTTGTCCCCGCGGCCGGAGAGGTTGACGAGGATCCGCTCGTCCCGGCCCATCTGCGGGGCGAGGCGGATCGCGTGCGCCACGGCGTGCGCGGACTCGAGCGCGGGGATGACGCCCTCGAGCCTCGTGAGCCGCTGGAACGCGTCGAGCACGGCCGCGTCGTCCTCGGCCACGTACCGGACACGGCCGACGCGCGCGAAGTGGGCGTGCTGTGGGCCGACGCCCGGGTAGTCCAGGCCCGAGGCGATCGAGTGCACGGGATCCGGGGTGCCGTCGTCGTCGGCGAGGACGAGGGTGGCCATGCCGTGGAGGACGCCGTCGCGGCCCTGGGTCATGGTCATCGCGTGCTCGCCCTTGGTCGCGGAGCGGCCGCCGGGCTCGACGCCCACGAGCGCGACGTCGGCGTCGTCGAGGAACGCGGTGAACGCGCCCATCGCGTTGGAGCCGCCGCCCACCGCGGCGACGACGGCGCTCGGCAGCGCCCCGAACCGCTCCTGGAATTGGGCGCGGGCCTCGCGGCCGACCACGGACTGGAAGTCGCGGATCATCGTGGGGAACGGGTGCGGTCCCACCACGGAGCCGATCGCGAACAGGTACTTCTCCGGGTCCGCCGCGTACACCTCGAACGCCGAGTCCACGGCCTCCTTCAGGGAGCGGCCCTCGCGCTCCACCGAGACCACCTTCGTGCCGAGCAGACGCATGCGCACCACGTTCGGGTGCTGCTTGGCCACGTCGATCGCGCCCATGTGGATCTCGCAGTCGAGGCCGACCATCGCGGCCGCCGTCGCCAGGGCCACGCCGTGCTGGCCGGCGCCGGTCTCCGCGATCAGGCTGCGCTTGCCCATCCGCTTTGCGAGCAGCGCCTCGCCGATCGTGTGGTTGATCTTGTGGGCGCCCGTGTGGTTCAGGTCCTCGCGCTTGAGCACGATCCGTGCGCCGCCGAGCTCGTCGGAGAGGCGGTCCAGCGGGGTCAGGGGGGAGGGGCGCCCGACGGCGTCGCGCAGCAGGCGTCGGTATTCGGCGTAGAACTCGGGGTCCTGGCGCGCCTCGGCGTACGCGCGGGCGACCTCGGCCATGGGGCCGGCCAGCTGTGGGGGCAGGTGGGCGCCGCCGTACTGGCCGAACATGCCGTCCGCGGAGACGTCCAGATCCGGGGTGGTGACGAGGTCGCAGGCCTCGGCGAGGGTGCGGGGCTCGGTGGCGCCTCTCAGGGCGTTGTCCTCGGGGTTGCGGTGGGTCATCGGGGGTCGTCCTGGGATGGGGCCCGCCGAGCCGCTCATGACCGAGCCGCCCGGCAGGCGAGCGGCTCGTCGTGTCAGATGCGCATGACCGGGGCCGCCCTCAGGCGGTCCACCACTGCTGCGCGTGCATCTGCATGGGGCCAGCGTACTGCACGTCGGGGCAGGCGCGAGTCTCACCATGTGGCTGCAAATCTCAAAATATGGACGCCGCTCCCCGTCTCAGTGAATCGCGATTCACGCTGGATCCATGACCGTCACCGCCGTCGACACCCCGTCCCTGACCGCCGAGGCCGCCGCTGTGCTCGCCGCCACTCCGGGCATGCGGTACGCCGAGTTCCTCACCGCCGCCCCCGCAGTGCCCGGCATCGTGGCCGTGGTGGCCGAGGAGTCAGCCCGTGCCGCCCTGGGCCTCACCCCCGCCGCCGGTGACGTCCTCGCCGTCGACGTGGCCGACGAGAGCCTGCAGTGCCGCGAGGTGCGCGCCGCCTTCCAGTCCGGCCGTACCGGCGCCTCCCCGCTGCGCCAGGCGTTCGCCGCCCTGCTGGCGGGCGAGCTCGCCCTGGACGTGGAGCGCACCAGCCCGGGCGCGGCAGGCGCGGGCTTCACCCTCACCTCGGAGTCCGAGGAGACGCTCACGGCGTGGATGCGGGAGCACCTGACGCTGCGCGCCTGGGTCACCCAGGACGCCACCGCCCTCGAGGGAGTCGCCCGAGAGGTGGCCGCCGATTTCGCCCCGGCCCTGCAGCCGGGCGCCCTGGAGGCCTCTGTGGCGCAGCGGGCCGCGGCCATGAGGGCCTCCGCCCGCCGGTCCGCCACGCTCTGAGCCGTCCGGTCGACCGGGCGACGCCCCGGCCGTGGCGCTCGGTCTCGTCGTGCCGGGAGATCGCCCCCAGTCCGCTGACAGGATGGGTGCATGAAGCACGAGATCGTCCTCACCCGCGGGGACCTCACCCTGCGCCCCCTCACCCCCGATGACGGCCCCGCCCTGCGCGAGCTCGTCGACGCGGCCACGTGGGCGGGGAACAGCGCGCCCCTGCCGGTGGACGGCGCGGCCATGTCCGCGCACCTCGCCGAGCTGATCGAGCGGGAGGGCACCTTCGCGTTCGCCGTCGAGCAGGGCGGGGAGCTGGTGGGGCGCACGAGCCTCTATGACCTGGTGCCGGGGCTGCGGGTGGAGGTGGGGCACACGGTCTACGCCCGTCGGGTGTGGGGCACCTCCGTGAACCCCGGCTGCAAGCTGCTGCTGTTCGGGCACGCGTTCGAAGAATGGATGCTGGAGCGGGTGGCCCTGCGCTGCGACCACCGCAACGCCCGTTCACACGCCGCCATCGCCCGCCTGGGGGCGACGTTCGAGGGCACTCTGCGCCGCTTCCGCCCGGCGGCGGACGGGACGATCGCCGACGTCGACTACTTCAGCGTGGTGCGCGAGGAATGGCCCGCGGTGCGCGCCGGGCTCGAAGCGCGCCTGGCGGCCTAGGTGTTGTGGGTCATGAGGTTCTTGCCACGGGGTACGGGCTGAGATGAGACGAGCGGGCCCCTGCCGCAGGATGGAAGTTCCTCAACAACCCACCTGCCAGAAGAGACCCGCTCATGACTCACGCTAAC
>NZ_JABFAX010000013.1:8058-29676 GCF_017168395.1 Micrococcus sp. KRD128
GCGTGAGGCCCTGGCGGTGTGGGTGAACCACTACAACTACCATCGGCCTCATACCTCCTGCGGGGACGCCCCGCCAACCTCGTTGGCACCGGCCCGAGTCAACAACGTCATGCCCTCCTACACCTAGGGCGTGTCTGGCAACCGTTTCGACCACGCGATCACCGCGTTCATGAGAACGGCGGCCCGGTAGACGGGCACGTTCCCGCACGGGCTGAGCTGGAAGCCCACGGAGGAAGCGGAGACGGTGCGCAACGCCGCCGTGGACATGGGCTCGCGTGAGGCCGCCGCCATGATCGGCGCCACCTCGGTGGCCGCGGTCGCCGCCGACCCCGACCTGTCCTAGACAGCCCGTCAAGGGCTGACCCACCCGGCCCGGGGGCCGCTCACCGGCAGCCCCCGTCGTGTCGAGGACTCGGCGGCTCGGTCCGGTGCGCTGCACGCTGCGTGCAGCGCACCGGACCGGGCGGGCGCACAAGCCAGCTTGAGCGAAACATAATGGGGCACTGAGGACGGTTCTTCCTATCGACCCCGCTGACCCAAGAAATCCACTACTGGCCGAACGTCCCTCGTTCTTGCATTGCATAAAAGATGACAAGCAGGAAGACAACTAGATGGGCAGCCACGCCGGTAATGTATATCCAGGCTCCCCAGTACCCGCCTTCACCCGGCAATCGAAATGCGGCCAACCCGAATAACATAAGGGTAGGGGCTAGAGCAAGCACCCAGGGAGCGCCCTTCAAGCGCACCTCAGCACTCTTTGGTCGCTGTAATAAAAACCAGGACGCCACTGAGATAATAATCGAAGACACCGCGAAGCCTAGGGAGAACGATGAGTACTGCTCACCCGTCCAGCCCGATGTGGTCATAACTAACCAGGTCGCAGGAATAATTAGGTGGAGAAACGCAATGCCAATGACCATTACTCGCAATCACCCCATTCTCTAATATCCCGTACCATCGGCTGCCAGGTTCCCATCCCAGCTCTTCTTCTTCGCATTAACAACTTCATAATAGACGTTCGCAACGCCTCCGCGTACCAGCGACCACGCAGGCATTTGGGGGACACGCCCTAGTGAGAACCGTGAACCTACGGTCACGTAACTGTCTTGCTGAGGTGCCCTCCATCCGTACAGCGAATTCAGGCCACCGAAGCAGCGTGGAGCTTCCGGCGCCTTGTCCTCAGTGGCGCGGCCAGTGGGGTCATGCACTGAGGATGCAGAACTCGTTTCCCTCGGGGTCGGCCATGACGGCCCAGCCGAGGTCCTCGCGCCGGTCGTCGACGAGGGTTGCTCCGAGGTCCAATGCGCGTTCGACCTGCTCGTCTCGCGTGGAGTCCTCGGGGGCGAGGTCCATGTGTGCGCGGTTCTTGACGGTCTTGGCGTCGGGCACGCGGTAGAAGAGGACTGTGTACCCGTGCGGGCTGGTCAGGTAGCACTCGTCTGATCCGGGCTGGTAGGTGTCGGCCTCCGTGATGCTCCAGTCCAGCAGTTGACGCCAGAACTCCGCGATGGCGTACGGGTCGAGGGCATCCCAGGTGGTATGCGACAGGCGCAGTGACATGACGTTCTCCTTGTTCGTTGCGGGGCTGTGGTCAGGTCTGGAAATGCCGGTAGCCCGTCGCCGGGTCCGCAGCCGCTGGGGTCAACAGCCCTAGAGCCCCTAGTGAAACAGCATCCGGTCGGAGACACCGGTGCGATTCAGTACGTGATTTCAACGGCGCTCAGAATGTTGATCCCCACACCATCCCATCTCTCAGTGTCGAGGTGAATCTCATGCAGTGGCTCTTCGATCAACGTCCCCGGTCAGTACACCTAGGGGTGTAGAACGGGGGGATGCCACCCGAATCCTCTGCCCCGTCCGCCGGCCGCGGACCCTCCCGCTCCCGCCCGGCCGACGCCGCCGCCCGCCCGGACGCCCCTTCCCCGCGGGCGACCGCCCTGCTGTTCGCGCTCGCGGTGGCCGCCGGCTCCGTGATGCCGCTGCAGGGCCGCATCAACTCCCGCCTCGCCCACCTGACGGGCGACCCCGTCCTCGCCGCGCTGTGCTCCTTCGCGGCGGGCCTGGTCGTCATGGTGCTCGTGAGCGTGCTGACGCCGCGTGGCCGCCGAGGCCTGGCCCGCATCCGCCCGGCCCTCGCCGCGGGGTCCGTGCGCCCGTGGTACGCGGTGGCGGGCGTGATCGGCGGGCTCCTGGTGCTCACCCAGTCCGCGACGATCGGCCCCCTCGGCGTGGCCGTGTTCACGGTCGCCGTGGTCACCGGGCAGGTGGTCGGCGGGATGGTCGTGGACCGGCTCGGGCTCAGCCCCGCCGGGGTGCAGCGCCTGACGCCGCGGCGCCTCACGGGGGCGGCGCTCGCCCTGGCCGCGGTCGCCCTCGTGGTGTGGCCCTCGCTCGGCGAGGCCGGCGGCGGGCCCGGCTGGGCGCTGCTGGCCCTGCTGCCCCTGCTGGCCGGCCTGGCCACCGCCGGACAGCAGGTGTTCAACGCCCGTCAGACCACGGCCTACGGCACCGCCATCCCGGCGACCCTGGTCAACTTCACCGCCGGCGTCCTCTTCCTCGGGATCGTGTGGGGCGGGATCGCCCTGGCATCCGGCCACGGCATGCCCGCGCTGCCGCACGACTGGCGGCTCTACCTCGGCGGCCCGCTGGGGTGCGTGTTCATCGGGGTGGGCGCCATGGTCGTCCCGCGCCTAGGCGTCTTCGCCGCCACCCTCGGCCTGGTCTCGGGCAACCTCCTGGGCTCCGTCGTGGTGGACCTGGTGGCCCCCACTGACGGATCCACGGTCACCACGACGACGGTGCTGGGCACCCTGGGCGCCCTCGCCGCCGTCACGCTCGCGTCCTGGCCGGCGCGGCGCCGGTAGCGTCGCCCGCGGCGGCAGGCCGCCGTCACCGCGCGGGACCTCAGGCGCGGGCCACGGTCCCCCGCCGCCCGTGCCGGCGTCCGTGCATCACGAAGTAGTACCCGGCGGCGATCACGAGCACACCGGCCAGGGCCGCGTACATGGCGCCGTAGCCGGCCGAGGCCACGAGCCCGCCGAGGAGCACGGGGCCCAGGCCCAGCCCCACGTCCGCGAACAGCATGAGGGTGGAGATGCCGGCGCCGAGCTGGTGGGAGGGCACCGCGTTCACGGCGATCGCCTGGGCCGCGGGCATGAGCGTGCCGTAGCCGAGGCCGCTCAGCGCCCCGGCCAGCACCACCTGCCAGTCGCGCGTGGCGAAGGCCAGCACCAGGAGCGCGGCCGTGAAGCAGAGGAGGGCGGGGTAGACGACGGCGTCGTCCCCCCGGCGGTCCTGCAGGGTGCCCAGGGTGAGGCGCATGACGAGCATCGCCGCGGCGTAGGCCAGGAAGAAGAGGCCCGCGCCGGCTGCGAGCCCGCGCTCCACCGAGTAGGCGTTCAGGTAGGTGAGGATCCCGGCGTAGCTCAGGCCCACCAGCAGCATGAAGCCGCTGATCGGCAGCACCGCCGGGTGCAGCACGGAGCGCAGGCGGAAGCCCACCGCGGGGGCGGGGTGCTCCAGGGGGACCTCGCCGGCGGCGCGCTCGCCGTCGACGCCCGTCGCGGCGGGCGCCTCGCGCACCAGCAGGCCCAGCACGAGGCTGACCACCGTGATCCCCAGAGTCGCCCGGAACAGCCACGCGTAGCCGATGGAGCCGGCGAGGAAGAGTCCCAGGGCGGGGCCGATCGCGGTGGCCAGGGTGGTGCCCAGCGCGAGGTGGCCGGTGGCCTCCGCGCGTCGCCCGTCGGGGATGGCCGCCTGGGCCAGGGCCATGACGGCGGTGCTGGCGAAGGCGTAGCTGGCGCCGTGGAGCATGCGCACCGCCACCAGGGCCGGCAGCGAGGAGGCGACGAGGTAGAGCGTGCAGGACAGCGCGACGGCGACCAGGGCCACCACCAGGACGCGGCGCTTGCCGAAGCGGTCCACCACGTGGCCGGTGACCACGCGGCTGACGGTGGCGCCGATGACGAAGGCGCTCGAGGCCAGCCCCGCCCCGGCGTCCGAGGCGGCGAACTGCCGGACCGCGTACACGGCCATGGTGGTGACCAGGGCGTAGAACGCGAGGAACTGGAGGAAGGAGACCACCCAGGCGAGGACGAAGGTGGGGGAGGCGATGCGTTCCTGCTCGGCGATTTGCATGATGCAAAAGGTAGCATCGTTTGCATGATGCAATCATCTGAGGGGGCGTGGGTCGACCCGGTCGAAGGGATCATGTACGAGCACATGCTCCTGCTGCGGGTGGCCACGCAGGGGGTGGCCCCCTACGGCCGGTCGAGCGCGCTGGAGCGCAGCGCCACCGTGCTGCTCGCCCGCCTGGAGGCGGGCGGGGCCATGAGCGTCGCCGAGCTGGCCGAGGCCTTCGACCTCGACGTCTCCACCGTCCACCGGCAGGTGGCCGCCGCCATGAAGGCCGGCCTCGTCGAGCGGGTGGCGGACCCCGACGGTGGCTCCGCCCGGCTGCACCGCCCCACGGAGGAGGGGCGCACCCGCCTCGCCGCGGAGCTGAGCTCCCGGGCGGACAACGTGGCGCAGATCGTCGCCTCCTGGCCCGCCGAGGACGTCGTCGAGTTCAGCAGGCTCCTGCGGCGTTTCAACGAGGGGGCGGAGGAGCGCCGGGGCCACCCGTGGCCCCGGCCGCAGACGGGCCCCGGTGCGGAGGACCCCCGGCCCTGAGCACCGCGCCCGCCCTCAGGCGCGACGGATGCGGGCGGCCAGCGCGGCCGACTCCGCCGGGTCCAGCACGGCCGCCGGATGCGGCCCCGCCGCGGCGAGGCGGTCCGTGCAGCCGGCCTCTCCCAGCGGCGCCCCCGCGGCCAGCACGACGTTGCCCCAGTCCAGGCGCTCCAGCATCCCCTGGTCCGCCAGCGTCCACGGGCCGGGCATCCCGGCCTCGGCGGCCGCCTCCTCGAGGGCGCCCAGCTCGGCGCCCAGGAAGCGCAGGCCGGCGTCGTCGCCGATGTTCACCAGCAGCACCCCGCCCGCCGTCAGCAGCTCGAGCAGCTCCTCGTAGAATGCGGCGCCGCGCAGGTGCTCGGCGCCCTCCTCGCCGGTGCCGATGTCCAGCACGACGGCGTCGAACCGCTCCCCGTCCATCGCGAGGTCGACGGCGGCCAGGCGCGCGTCCGCGACCACGGAGACGAGGTCCGTGCCCGCCGGCAGGGGCAGCTCGGCGAGCACGAAGGACACGAGCTCCCGGTCCAGGTCGACCACCGTCTGCTCCGAGCCGGGTCGGGTCGCCTGGAGGTAGCGCGGCAGGGTCAGCGCGCCCGCGCCGAGGTGCAGGACCCGCACCGGCGCGCCCGCCGGGGAGGCTACGTCGAGCACGTGGGCCATGCGGCGCAGGTACTCGTAGCGGATGCGAGCGGGGTCGGCCAGGTCCACGTGGGACTGGGCGGCCCCGCCGATCTCCAGGATCCGGCCCCCGTCGTGCTCGTCCGGCAGGATCCGGGCGGGCTCGCCGGAGGTGCTCAGCATGACGGTGCGGACGGGGGTGTCGGGATCGTAGGTCACCGCCCCAGTATGTCCCGGCCCGCGCCGGACCGCGCCCGCGGGCCGGTCTGCGCCGCGAGGGCGCCGCTCAGGACCGCCAGGCCCGCAGCACGAGCTTGCGCAGCTCGTCATACCAGAGCACCACGGAGGCCAGCCCCAGGCACATCAGCCACTGCCGGGCATCCAGAGCGACGGTGCTGAACGCCGTCTGCAGGACGGGCACGTGCACCACGAGCACCTGGGCGAGCGCGCCGAGGGCGATGGCCGCCCACAGCCAGCGGTTGTGGAAGAGGCCGTGGAAGGCGGAGACGGTCTCGGAGCGGGAGTTGAGCGCGTTGAACAGCTGCGCCAGCACCAGGGTGGTGAAGGCGCAGGTCTGGGCCGCTGCCACGGTCCCGGAACCCGCCAGGAGGCCGCCGGGCAGCTGGCTGTCCAGGGCCACGAGGGTCACCACGGCCATCACGAGCCCGATGCTGAGGATCCCACCCCACATGCGGCGGTCGATCACCCGCTCCTCGGCGCGGCGCGGCGGGCGGGCCATCACGTCCTCGTCCCCGGGGTCGATGCCCATGGCCAGCGCGGGACCGGAGTCCGTCACCAGGTTGATCCACAGGATCTGGGTGGCCAGCAGGGGGACCACCACCCCCTCGCCGTGGCCGGTCAGGCCCAGGAAACCGGCCAGCAGCACACCCAAGAACATCGTGAGGACCTCGCCCGTGTTCGAGGAGAGCAGGTAGCGCAGGAACTTCTTGATGTTCTCGAAGATCACCCGGCCCTGTCGCACCGCGGCCACGATCGTTGCGAAGTCGTCGTCGGTGAGGATCATGTCCGCGGCCTCCTTGGAGACCTCCGTTCCGGTCACCCCCATGGCGACGCCGATGTCCGCCTTCTTCAGGGCGGGGGCATCGTTCACGCCGTCACCCGTCATGGAGACGATGTGCCCCCGGGACTGCAGGGCGTCGATGATCCGCAGCTTGTGCTCGGGGGAGACGCGGGCGTACACGGACACCTCCGCCACGGCTTCCCGCAGGGCATCGGCATCCATGGCCTCCAGGTCGGGGCCGGAGAGCGCGCGCCCGCCCTCGGCCTCGATGCCCAGCTCCTGGGCGATCCGCAGGGCGGTGGCCGGATGGTCGCCGGTGATCATCACGACGCGGATCCCCGCGCGGAGGGCCTCGGCGACCGCGTCACCGGCCTCGTCACGGGCGGGGTCGATGATGCCCGCGGTCCCGGCGTAGGCCAGGTTGTGCTCCAGGTCCAGGGCGGCTTCGGAGTCCACGACCCCGTCCGGGCCGCGCACTGCGTCGAGCTCCTCCGGGGTCAATGGGCGGACGGCCACGGCGAGGGTGCGCAGGGCCTGGTCCGAGAGCTCCTGGACGTCGCGGGCGACGGCGACCCGGTGGGCTTCGGTGAGGGGCTCCACCTCGTGTCCGCGGCGCACACCTGTGCAGTGCCGCAGCAGCACGTCCGGGGCGCCCTTGGCGATGAGGACGGGGCCGCCGCCGCGCTCGGCGTCGGTGGCGATGACGGACATCATCTTGCGCTCCGAGGTGAAGGGCACCTCGGCGATGCGGGTGAAGCGGGTGCCGCGCTCGGTGTCCAGGCCGGCTTTGCGCTCGGCGACGACGAACGCGGCCTCCGTCGGATCACCCAGGACCGCCCAGGAACCGTCCTCCTCCCGCCCCACCTCGGCGTTGGAGGCCAGGGCGCCCCCGGAGACGACCAGGGTCGCCTCCATCCGCAGCGGGTCCTCGGCGGCGGTCTCGTGCAGGGCGGAGTCGCCAAGGCGCACCTCACCCTGCGGCGCGTAGCCCACCCCCTCGATCCAGGCGTGCCCGGAGGCGGTGCGCACGGCCCGCATGGTCATCTCGTTGCGGGTGAGCGTGCCGGTCTTGTCCGAGCAGATCACCGAGGCCGAGCCCAGCGTCTCCACGGAGGCCAGGCTCTTCACGATGGCGTTGCGCCGACTCATGGCCTGCACGCCCAGGGAGAGGACCACGGAGAGGATGGCCGGCAGCCCCTCGGGGACCGCCGCGACGGCCAGGGAGACGCCCACGATCAGGACGTCGACGGCCTCGCGCACCGAGTGCACCCCGCTGGTCAGGGCGATCGCGCCCATCACCACGACGGCGATGCCGATGACCCCGAGGCCCAGCGTCCGCCCCAGTGCCTCGATCTCCCGCGTCAGGGGCGTGGGCTTCTCCTCGGTGCCGCTGAGCAGCTGCGCGATCCGGCCCATCTCCGTGTCCATGCCCGTGGCGGTGACCACCGCGGTGCCCACCCCCTGGGTGACCGCCGTGCCCCGGTGGACCATGTCCGTGCGGTCGCCCAGGGGCACCTCCTCCGCGAGTGTGGCCGGGCTCTTGGCGACCGGGGCCGACTCGCCGGTCAGCGCCGCCTCCGCGATCTGCAGGGAGGAGGCGGCGAGGAGTCGGGCGTCCGCGGCGACCGAGTCCCCCTCGGAGAGGGCCAGGAGGTCCCCCGGCACGACCTCGGCGGCGGGCACCCGCCGGGACTGGCCGTCCCGCACCACGGTGGCCATCGTGGCGGCCATGCCCTGCAGGGCGGCCACCGCGTCCGCGGCCTTGGCCTCCTGCACGTACCCCAGGACCGCGTTGAACACGATGATCACGAGGATGACGACGGCGTCCACGGGCACACCGCGGGCGCCCTCGAACAGCCACGCGAGCACGGAGATGACGACGGCCGCGGCCAGCAGGTGGATCAGGGGGTCGGCGAACTGGCGCAGGAAGCGCCGCCAGGCCGGCTCCGGCCGGGCGGCCGTCAGCTCGTTCGGCCCGTACTCCTCCAGCCGGTGCCTCGCCTCAGCGGAGCTCAGGCCCCGCACCCCGTCGGAGCCGAAGTGCGCCAGCGCCTCCTCCGGGTCCGCCTGGGCCCATCGGGATAGGCGCTGCTCGGCGGAGGACGGTGTCGTGCTGGGCTGGGCTGTCACGGTGGGGCTCCCTGGAACGGACCGGGCCGCCGGCGGTGTGAGCCGGTGAGGTCGGATGCCTGGAGTCTAGGCCGTCGCCCCCAGCGCGGCCGGGGGTGGCCCACTCATGTGACGGCCGCCGCCCCGCAGTGCGGGGGGCGACGGCGGTCAGCAGGACCGCCTTCAGGAACGCCGCCATGCCTCCTCAGGGCGGGGGTGGGGCCGGACACCGTTAACGTGTCCGCTGGGTCGTTACTGTGAGGATGGTGAACACTCGCCGAGTGCTCGCTTCCCATTGCTGGAGGCCAACCGCCTCCCCTCGTCGAAGGAGAGCGCCATGCTCCGTCCTCGTCCTGCCCGCCCCACCGCGCTCCTGACCGCTGGCCTCGCCGCGCTCGCCCTGCTCACCGGATGCTCCGTCGATGGGGACGCCGCAGCCGGGTCGTCCGCCGGCTCGCCCTCCGTCGCATCGTCCTCGAGCGCGCCGTCCTCGTCTGGCCGGGCCTCCGACGGCGCGGCGCCCTCCTCGTCCCGCGCGGCCGGCTCGTCGTCTGCGGTGGCGAGCACCAGCCGTGCCGCGGAGTCCTCGCAGGCGGCCGAGGTCAGCCGTGCCGCGGCCGCCTCCCGGGAGGCCGAGAAGTCCGCCGAGGCCGCCGCGGCCGAGGCGTCCCGATCCGCCGAGGCTGAAGCCGAGGCCGCGGCGGAAGCGGAGCGTGAGGCGGAGGCATCTGCCGAAGTCGACGCGGCGGCCGTCGAAGAGGAGTCGGCCGCGTCGACGGGTGGCGGCGGGCTGTCTGCGGAGGGACAGCAGGCCGTGCGACAGGCGCAGTCGTATCTGAGCTTCACCGCCTTCTCCCGGAGCGGCCTGATCGATCAGCTCGAGTTCGAGGGCTTCTCGAACGCCGACGCCACAGCGGCCGTGGACAGCCTGGACGTGGACTACGCGGCGCAGGCTGTGAAGCAAGCCCAGTCGTACCTGACTCACACGGCGTTCTCGCGGAGCGGTCTGATCGATCAGCTCGAGTTCGAGGGCTACTCGAATGCTGACGCGACGGCCGCCGTCGACGGCCTGGGCATCGACTACAACGAGCAGGCGGCGAAGCAGGCCCAGTCGTACCTGAGCCACTCCGCGTTCTCCCGTGCCGGTCTCATCGACCAGCTCATGTTCGAGGGCTACTCCGCCTCCCAGGCCGAGTACGGCGTCGATGCCGCCGGACTGTGAGCCCGGGTTGGCGGGCCGGGCATCCGGCCCGGTCCGCCGACCCTCTCGACGGCCGTGTGGGAGGGTCTAGCGTGACGGCATGGAGCACTTCGACGAGACCGCCCTACCCGCCCCCGAGGACCGCGTCGTGTCCGCGACGCGCCACATCGACGCGCCGGCCAGCGTCGTCTTCGAGCTGATCGCGGACCCTTCCCGCCAGCCCGAGTGGGACGGCAACGACAACCTGGCCGAGGCCGCTTCCGGACAGCGGGTGACCGCCGTCGGGGACGTGTTCGTCATGACCCTGCAGAAGGGCGTGGACCGCGCGAACCACGTGGTCGAGTTCGAGGAGGGCCGCCGCATCGCCTGGAAGCCCTCCGAGGTCGGCGGCGAGCCGTTCGGCCAGCTGTGGCGGTGGGAGGTCGACGGCGACGACGACGGCGGCTGCCGCGTCACCCACACCTATGACTGGACGCGGCTCACCGATCCGAAGCGCATCCAGAAGGCGCGGCGGACCGGCGAAGAGCAGCTCCGCGCGTCGATCGACCGGCTCGCGGACCTCGCCGAGCGCCAGGGCTGAGGGCAGGCGACGCCCGCCGCCGTCGCGCGCCCGGCCGAGGGGAATCCGTTGCGGTTCTGACCCTTCTGGCGGTCGAACGAGCAGCCAGAAGGGTCAGATCCGCAGACGGGTCATCGCGCAGGTGGCCAGGCCTGGCCCTGGTGCGGCATGCGGCTCCACGCTGGTCCGTACGAGTGGCGGGGATCGGCCCCGTCCGGACTCCGCCCGAGAGGACGACATGACCCATCACGAGAACCACGACCGCCAGGACCTGGCCGCCGGGGAGACCTACCTGATCCATGTGCTGGAGACCTCGGACCCGCCCGGCAACCCGGACCACTACCGGATCACCGACGCCGTGGAGGCCCACCACGAGGCCACCGGCTCGTATGACGTCGAGGCCGCCGGCATCGAGGTCGCCCGCGACCTGCTCGCCCGTCACGCGAAGTGACCGCGCGGACGGCGTGCCGTCTTCCCGCCGGGGAAGGCGGCGCGTCGTGGGTCGGCGGAGGCGCATCGCTCCAGGTCAGCGGCAGAATCAGCGGCGCCGCCGACTGGACATCCAGGGTCCGGCCATGGTTTTCTCAGCCTCGTCTGCCCCGTCACATCCCCCTGTGGTGCGTTCCATCCTCCCCTTGAGACAACGAGGTCTGCCATGAAGAAGATCGTCACCGGCGCCACCCTGACCGCCGCCCTGGGCCTGTCCCTGTTCGCCGCCGCCCCCGCGACGGCCGTCGAGGCGCCGTTCGCGAACTGCACGGCTGCGTATGAGGAGGGGTACTCGCATATCCCGTCCACGCATCCCCGGTTCCAGCCGAAGCTGGACGCGAATGATGACGGCATCGGTTGCGAGGGTCGCCAGGGCCTGGAGCGCCTCGACGGTGGTGCCGACTGGGCCCCGCCCGTGCAGGAGGAGTCCGGCCTCCCGGACCACGTGACCCAGCCCGACTGGATCGATGAGCAGTACACCTACCCGGACTGCAAGGACGCGTTCGCTGCCGGTGTCTACAACATCCCGTCCGACTCCGAGTACTACCACGAGGACCTCGACGCGGACCTCGACGGCGTCGGCTGCGAGTACAACGTCGAGTACGGCGTGATCGTCGAGGGCCGGGAGCAGGCCGCCGCCGCCGAGATCGAGGCCATCAAGACCGGTGCCGTCGTGGAGACCGAGGACGAGTCCCAGGTGTCCGTGGTCCCGGTCGGCGCCGCCGAGACCGGTGTGGCCCCCGCCGCCGACCCCGCCGCCGCGTTCGCGGTGGGTGCCCTCGGCCTGGCCGGCGTCGCCGGTGCGGCCGTGCTGGTCCGCCGTCGCGCCCAGGCCTGAACCCGGCCCGGATCCCCTCCGCTTCACGCATGATCCGGATCCGACCCGCCCGCCGCGGACGCCTTGTGGCGTCCGCGGCGGCGCTCTGCCTGCTGCTCACCGGGTGCGCCGGCCAGGCCGCCTCGACCCCGGATCCCGCCGCGTCCGCCTCAGCCGCCCAGGCGCAGCGCTCCCGCGAGGCCCGCGCCGCCGAAGCCTCGGCCTCCCGGGCCGCCGCGTCGTCGTCGGCCGAGGCGGTCCGGGCGAGCGCGGCCGCGGAGAAGTCGGCCGCCGCAGAGGCGTCCGCGAAGGCCTCCCGTGCCGCGGCGTCGGCTGCGGCGGAGGAGGCGGCTGCCGAGGAGGCCGCCCGTGCCCAGGCCGAGGCCGAGGCCGCTGCGGCCCAGGCGGCCGCCGCGGAGGAGGCCGCTCGCGTCGCGGAAGAGGAACGCTCGGCGCAGGAGGCCGTCGTCGCCGAGGGCCTGGACGACTCCCCGCCGGTGTCCTTCACGATCCCCTCGATCGGGGCGGGCTCCGACCTGATGCGCCTGCTCCTGCGGGACGACGGCTCGCTCGCCGTCCCGCCCGCCGAACCCGGCTCGCCCGCGGCCTGGTACGCGAACTCGCCCAGCCCGGGGCAGCGGGGCCCGGCGGTGCTGCTCGGGCACGTCAACGCCACGGACGGCTCCGCGGGCGTCTTCGCCCACCTGACCGACCTCGCGCCGGGGGACACGATCGAGGTGGAGCGCGAGGACGGCGCCGTGGCCGTGTTCGCGGTGGACCGCGGCGTCACGTACGGCAAGGACGAGTTCCCCACGGACGAGGTCTACGGGGACACCGAGGCCCCCGAGCTGCGCCTGATCACGTGCGACGGCTACAACGCCTTCACGCGCGAGTTCGAGGCGAACCACATCGTCTACGCGACCCTCGTGGACGTCTACTGACCGGCTCCGGCACCGGGCACCGCCCGCTCAGGCGTCCGGGTCCGTCCGCAGCTCGCCGCGCAGGTCCCCGCTCACCTCGGACCACGCCGCCCCGGCGGCCACGAGCTCTCGGCCGCGCGCCGCGTCGTCGTCCGCGTTGTAGGTGAGCACGCCGACCAGGCGGTCCTCCTCGTCTGCGTACCAGACCGTGAAGGAGCCGGGGCGCTCGACGACGCGGGCCGTGGCGTGGCCGTCGCCCCAGGCGCTGTGCTTGAGGAGATGCTCGCCGATCGTGCTCCAGAACCCGGGCACCTGGTCCCAGCTCCGCAGCGCGCCCTCGTCGGTGTCGGCCTCGTGCGCGAGCGCCGAGCTCTGCCCGGCCGCGACGTCCGGGACGGACACCGTCGTGGCCGCGGCGTTCGCGCCGGCCACCTCGCCCATCGCCAGGGCGTCGCCCCAGTGCTCGACGACGATCGGTCGGCCCGCCACCGCGTGCCGGGCCCGGGAGACGTCCCCGGCCACCCACACGCCCGGAGCCGCGGCCAGGTGCTCGTCCGCCACGATCCGTCCCTCGTGGACGGTCAGCTCCGTGCCCTCGAGCAGGCTGCCGCCGGGCTCGATGCCCACCGCGGCGAGGATGAGGTCCGGGGCGAGGGTGACGCCGTCGTCCAGGTGGATGGTCCGGGGGGCCTCGATGCCGCTCACCCGCACGCCCGTGCGCAGCGTGACGCCCGCGCCCGTCAGCCACTCGGCGATCCGCTCGCCGGCGGCGCCGCCCAGCCGCCTCTGCTGCGGCACCCCGTCCGGGGTGACCAGCGTGGTGTCCACCCCGCGCAGCGCCAGCGAGGCCGCCGCCTCGCAGCCGATGAACCCGGACCCCACCACGACGGCGGAGCGCGCGTGCCCGGCCGACGTCACCAGGCGGCGGGCGTCGGCGAAGGAGCGCAACAGGTGCACCTCGGCGTCGGCCTCGACGTCCGGCAGGGGGACCGGACGGGCGCCCAGGGCCAGGATGAGCCGCTCGAAACGGATCGGCTCCTCGGCGGCCCACAGCGTCCGCGCCCCCAGGTCCGCGTGGGTGACGGTCACGCCCCGGCGCAGCTCGACGGCGTCCGGCAGCTCGTCCAGCACCGTCGGCTCGGGTTCGGCGGTGCCGCGCAGCAGCTCCTTGGACAGCGGCGGGCGCTCGTAGGGGTGGTCCACGTCCGAGGTGAGCATGAGGACGGGGCCGGGTCCCCCGGCGTCGACGTAGGCGCGGGCGGCGCTGACGCCGGCGGGGCCGCTGCCTACGATCACGAGCGGGAACGGGGTGGAGCTGTGCTGGGCCATGCGGCCAGCATGCGCACCCGTCACGGGCGGAAGCCAGGGCCGACGGACACCCCGGCTCCGGCATACTGCCCGCATGGACCCCTCCCTGGTGTGGCTGCCGGCCGTCGTCGCGCTGGCCGCGATCACCGTGGGCGGCACGCTCCAGCGGGTGAGCGGGATGGGCGTCGGCATGATCGCCGCACCCACGCTGTCCCTGCTCCTGGGCCCGGTGGCGGGGGTGACGCTGTCCAACGTGGCCGCCTCGGTGTCCGCGGTGCTGCTGTTCGCGATGCTGCACAGGCATGTGGACTGGCCGCGCTTCGTCCGCCTCGCGCCCCTGCTCGTGGCCGGCTCGTTCGCGGGGGCGTGGGCTGTGCGGGTCCTGGACGCCCACGCGCTCGAGATCCTCCTGGGGTCCTCCGTGCTGGTGGCCGTCGCCGCCGTCCTGGGCCTGCAGCAGCGCTTCACCGCCCAGGGGAACGGGGCCGTGTTCGCCTCCGGCGCCGTGGCCGGGTTCATGAACACCACCGCGGGCATCGCCGGGCCGGCGCTCGCGGTCTACGCGGTGGCGAGCCGGTGGGACCAGCGGTCGTGGGCGGCCACCCTCCAGCCCGTGTTCCTGCTGGCCAACCTCACCTCGCTGGCCACCAAGTCGCTGTTCGGCGCGGCCGTGCCCGCGGGGCTGCACGTGCCGTGGCCGGTGTGGGTCGCCGTGGTGGCGGGCGGTCCGCTGGGTGTCCTGCTCGGTTCGGTGGTGGCCCGCCGGGTGGACCCCGCGAAGGCGCGCGTCCTCGCGATCTGCCTCGCCGGCGTCGGGGGCACGGTGGCGCTGGTGCGCGGTGTGGCCGGCACCCTGGGCTGAGGCGGGGCCGGCGCGCAGGCGTCAGGGCAGGAGGGAGCGCACGGCCGCGGCCAGCGTGTCCCGCACGTCGTCCACCGTCAGGTCCTCCGGGGCCAGGTGCCGCTCGACCGACAGCGTGTGCACGAGCATCAGGAGCATGGCCGCGGTGTGCGTGACCTGCTCGTCCGGGACGTCGGCCAGCACGCGGTGCTCGCGCAGCAGGCCGGCCAGGAAGTCCCGCCGCCGGACGGTGAGCGTCCGGTAGGCTCTCCCCACGGCGGGCTCGCGCAGGCCCACGGCCTGGAACTCGTGGAGGAGCAGGGGCCAGGAGCCCGTGGTCTCGAGCACGACGTCGGCCAGGGCCTCCGCCACGCGGGCCACCAGGTCCTCGCGCGGCAGGTCGGGGTCGTCCAGGGCGTCGGCGACGCCGTCCATGGCTCGGGTGGTCGCCCGCTCGAACTGGACGGTGCAGGCGGCGGCGAAGAGGTCCGGCTTCCCCGCGAAGCCGGAATAGACGGCGCCCTTGGTGTAGCCGGCCTCCGCCGCGATGCGGGCGAGGGAGGAGCGCGCGTAGCCCTCCCGTCCGAACACCCGGGCCGCGTGGTCGAGGATGGCCGCGCGGACATCCTCGCGGCGGGGTCGGGTGGCCATGTTGCTCTCTCGATGCCGATGGTATTGAATACCGATGGTATTGAATCCGCCTCGACTCGGCAAAGAGGGCCCATGTCTTCCACTCCCACCGACGCCGATCACCATGGCCCCGGGCCCGCCCCCGTCCCGGCGCACCTCGACGACCTCCCGCCCGCCACCCTCGTGGCGCGCGGTCTGACCCTGCGCGGCGGTCGCGGGCCGGTGTTCGGCCCCCTCGACCTCGTGCTGCCCCCGCAGACCCACCTGGCCGTGCTCGGAACCCAGGGCTCGGGCCGCTCGGCCCTGCTGCTCGCCCTCACGGGGCGCCTGCAGGGCGTGCGGGGCGAGCTCGTGCTCACCGGCGGCCCCGTGGACGTCGCCCTGGACGGCACGGAGCGGCCCGCCGCCCGTGCGTACCGGCCCTCGATCGACGCCGCGCGCCACCCGCACGCCCTCTGCGCCCGCACCGCCGTCGCCCACACCACCGACCTGGTGGAGCTCGAGCCGGCGCTGACCGCGGCCGAGGTCGTGGACGAGCGCTGCCTCGCCGACGGCGTGCGCCGCCGCGCCGGCCGCGCGCGCTTCGCCCTCCTCGCGGACGCGGTGAGGCTGACCGTGGCGCCGGAGGCCGTCGTCCGGGAGCTGTCCGCGCCCGATCGCGCGCTGCTGGCCGCCGTCGTCGCCTGCCTGCGCCCGGCCCGCCTCGTCACCTTCGACGACGTGGACGCCACCCTGACCATCGATGAGCTGGTCGCGCTCCACGCGGCCCTGGACGTCCTCAAGGACCACGGCCACCCGTTCGCGGTGAGCGCCGTGGCCTCCGCGCCCGTGCCGCGCGACGCCGTCGTCCTCACCCTGCCCCCCGTCCGGGAGAACTGATGCTGTTCCGCTACGAGCTGCGACGCTTCCGCCGTGGCCTGCCCCTGCTCGCCCTGCTGTTCATCTTCCTCGTCCCCGCCATCTACGGCGCTCTGTACCTGTCCGCGAACTGGGACCCCTACGGGGCCATGGACCGGCTGCCGGTGGCGATCGTCAACGAGGACGAGCCCGTCCAGCGCGGCGACACCACGCTGCGCACCGGCGCGGACATGACCGAGCGCCTCAAGGACGACCGCGCCTTCGACTGGCGCGAGACCACGCGCGAGGAGGCCGAGGAGGGACTGCGGGAGGGCCGGTACTACCTCGTCCTGGAGATCCCCGCCGAGCTCAGTCGTGACCTCGTCAGCCCCGAGGGCGGCGGGACACCGCAGCAGGCGCAGATCACCCTGCGCCGAGACGACGCCAACGGCTTCGTGATCGGCTCCGTCACGAACGCGAGCCAGGCCAAGGTCGAGGCCGCCGTGAACCGGTCCGCGATCGAGGCGTACTTCGAGGCCGTCTTCTCCAGCCTCGGCGAGCTGCGGTCGGGCATGGTGGACGCCGCCGACGGCGCCGCGCAGCTGGCCGACGGCACGGCCTCCGCGGAGGACGGCGCGAGCCAGCTGGAGGACGGGATCGTCCAGGCCCACGACGGCTCGGGCAAGCTGGCCGAGGGCGCGGGCCAGCTCGCCACGGGTGCGGGTGACCTCGCGGACGGCGCCGCCCAGGCCGACGACGGCGCCCAGCGACTCGCCGCGGGCGCCGCGTCCGCGCAGGACGGGGCCGGCCGCCTGGCCGACGGGCTCGACCAGGCGCGCGAGGGCTCCCAGGCCCTCGCTGACGGCGCCGGGCAGCTCGCCGAGAACGCCCCCGCCCTGCGCCAGGGCGCCACGGACCTCTCCGACGGGCTGGCCCAGCTGCAGACCGGATCGGCCGAGCTCACCGACGGCGCCACGCAGGTGGCCGACGGCACCCAGCAGCTCTACGACACGGTGATCCCCGGCCTGGACCAGGTGATCGAGCGGCAGGACGCGGTGGCCGCCGACGTCGCCGCGGTGGACGAGGACGTCCAGCGGGTCGCCGAGGTGGCCGGCACGGCCGAGGACGGCGCGGGCGCCCGCATCGCCGATGCGCAGGCCGCCCTGGCCGAGCTCGCCGACGAGGATCCGACGCTCGCCGAGTCCGAGCAGTACGCCGCGCTCCAGGAGGCGCTCACCGGCGCGGACGAGCGGGTGACCGCCGTCGCCGGCCGCGCCGAGGAGGCCGCCGCGACCTCCGCTGCCGCCAACGAGCGCGTCCAGGGCTTCGTCGAGGACGACGTCGCCGCCTCCGCCAAGGAGGATCTGACGGACCTCAACGACGGCGCCCACGCCGTGGCCGCGGGCGCCGAGAAGCTGCAGGGCGGCATCGGTGAGGCGAAGGACGGGGCCGACTCCCTCGCCGACGGCGCCGGGAAGTTCGCGGACGGCCTCGAGCAGCTGGGCTCCGGCGCGACCGAGCTCGACGGCGGCCTGGCCCAGCTCCAGGACGGCGCCGGGGAGCTGCAGTCCGGCCTCGGCGAGCTGACGGACGGGGCGACCACCCTCGCCGAGGCCAACGCCGCGCTCCACGACGGGGCGCTGACCCTGCAGGACGGTGCGGGCCAGCTGGAGTCCGGCGCCACCGAGCTCGACGACGGCCTGGCCCAGCTCCAGGACGGCGCCGGGGAGCTGCACACCGGCCTCGGCACCCTCGACGACGGCGCCCACGAGCTCGCCTCCGGGCTCTCCGACGGCGTCGACCGCGTCCCCGCCCTGACCGAGGACGAGCGGGACGAGGCCGCCCTGGTGATGTCCCGGCCGGTGGAGGCCGTGATGCAGGTGGACAACTCCGCGGAGGTCTACGGGCGCGGCATGGCGCCGATGTTCTTCTCCATCGCGCTGTGGGTGTTCGGCATCGCCGCGTTCAACATCATGCGGCCCATCAGCGGGCGGCTGCTGGCCGGGCGCCGCAACCCGGTGGCGATCGCGCTGGCCGCGTGGCTGCCCGTGGGCATCGTGGCCGTGGGCGGCGGCCTGCTCATGCTCGCCGCGACGCTGCCGCTGGGCCTGGCCCCCGTGCACCCGGTGCGGGCCGTGGCCCTGACGGTGCTCGTGGCCGTGGTGTTCTCCCTCATCGCGCACCTGGTGCAGACGGCGCTCGGCACCCCCGGTTCGGCGGTGCTGCTGGTCCTGCTGATCCTGCAGCTGGCCTCCACCGGCGGCACCTACCCGGCCGAGGTGCTGCCCGGCTTCTTCCAGGCGCTGCACCCGTTCATGCCGATGAGCTACTCCATCGAGGCGTTCCGCAACGCGATCTCCGGCGGCCTGGACCAGCGCTTCTGGGTGCCGGTGGTCGTGCTGATGGGTGTCGGGGCGGCGGCGCTCGCCCTGGACGTGCTCGTGGTGCGGCGTCGGCGCCGGTTCCGCATGAAGGACCTGCACCCCGCGCTGCAGGCCTGAGCGGGGATGACTTCCGCACCCCGCGCCGCCGTCGTCCGTCCGGCCCGCCCCGAGGACGCGCCCGCGATCGCCGCGATCGCCGCGGCCACCTTCCCGGACGCCTCCCCGGCCTCGCTGCCGCGTGCCGCGGTGGAGGCGCACATCGCATTGCACCTGAACCAGGCCGCCGTGGCTGCGTGGATCGCGGACCCGGAGCGGATCGTGCTCGTGGGCGCCGCGGCCGACGCCCCGGAGACCCTGCTCGGCTACGCCATGTACGAGACCGCCGCGGCCCCCGAGGCGCCCGTCACGGAGCGGCTCGGCGACGTGCCGGCCGGCCACCTCTCCAAGCTGTATGTGCTCGCCGAGGGGCGCGGCACCGGGCTGGCCGAGGCCCTCGTGCACGACGGCGTCGCGCGGCTGCGGCGGCTGGGGTTCCAGCACGTGTGGCTCGGCACGAACGCGCAGAACGCGCGGGCCAACCGGTTCTACGAGCGCCTCGGCTTCGCGACGATCGGGGCGCGGCAGTTCGTGGTGGGCGGGGAGAAGGTCGAGGACGACTGGGTGCGGCTGCTGACGGTGGAGTGAGCCGGCCGCCGCTCAGCAGGCCTCCGGGCCGTCGGGGTCCTCGTCGGGATCCATCCACGCCGACGGGTGGTAGTGCACCGCGGCGAGCCCGTCGTCGTCGGCCAGGTGCGTCTGCGCCTCGGGCACGGAGTCCGTGTTCTGCCCGGCCACCGCCTCCCACGTCCCCGCCTCGGTGCGGTGCACCACGAGCAGCAGGACGCCGGTGCGCTCGCCGGCCTCGTCGCCGTCCGGCGCGGTCTGCCCCGTCATGGTCCATGGCGCGTGCACCACCGCCACGTCCCCGAGCTCGCGCACGCGCACCTGCCCGAGCACGAGCCGGGAGGCCGGGAACATCCAGCGGAAGCCGAGCGCGTGGTTCACCCGGATCTGCCGTCGCCGCGTCCACCACATGCCCACCACGTTCACGAAGTCCGCGTCCTCGGCGAACAGCTCGGCGAGCGCGTCGGCGTCGGCGGCGTTCCAGGCGGCCGCGAAGGCCTCGGCCACCGCGGCGGGGCCGGCCGGTCGGGTCGCGACGTCGGCGGTGGGGTCCGCGGGGGACATGGCTGCTCCTGGATCGGGGAAGGACGGGTTCAGCGGGCGGGCCCGTAGGCCAGCATCAGCACGACGGCGGCGAACAGCACCGCCATCACGGCCAGGACCGTGAGCACGGCGCGCAGGGCCGCACGCGTGCGCGGGTCGGCCGGGGGTGGTGCATCCGGACGTCGGGTCACGCTCGCCAGTGTGGCACGCGGCACGGCGCGAGGGGCGCATGCGTCGGCCCGCGTCGAAGGCGCCTCCCAGCCGGGGCTCAGTCGACGCTGAAGCTGCGGATGTGATTGCTGAACACGAAGCGGTCGAACACGGTCCGCGCCGAGCTCGGGTCGTCCGCGGCGCCCATGGTGAGCAGCAGCGGCACGAAGTGGTCCGCCGTCGGGTGGGCGATCAGCGCGCCCGGCGCCGTGTCCCGGTAGCCGACCAGGGCGTCGACGTCGCCCGCGTGGGTCATCTCGGCCGCCCACCGGTCGAAGGCGTCGACGTGCCCGAAGAGGCGCGGGTCGCGCATGGCGGCGAACGAGTGCGTCATGAACCCGGAGCCGATCACGAGCACGCCCTCCTCCCGCAGGGCGCGGAGCCGGGTGCCGAGCCGCAGCAGCGCGGCCGGATCCTGGGAGGGCATGGACACCTGGACCACGGGGACGTCCGCGTCCGGGTACATGGCCATGAGCGGGATGTAGGCGCCGTGGTCGAGCCCGCGGCCGGTCTGGTGGACCGCACCGGGCCGGCCCTGGCCGGGGACGCCGGCCACGCGGGCGGCGAGGTCCGTGGCGTCTGGGGTGGCGTACGTCAGCTCGTAGTAGCGCGGGTGGAAGCCGCCGAAGTCGTAGACCAGCGGCGTGCCGGCGGCCGCGGAGGAGATGGCCACGGGGGCGTCCTCCCAGTGCGCGGACACGATCACGATCGCGCGCGGCTTCGGCATGCTCTGGGCCCAGGCGAACAGGTCCTGCAGCCACTGCGGTTCGTCCAGGGTGGGCGGGGCGCCGTGGCTGACGAACAGGGCCGGCAGGGGTCCGTCGGCGGGCTCCCAGCGGCGCTGGGCGCGGGTGAGGGGCAGCGCGCGCACGAGCAGGTCGTCGTACGCGCCGGCGGGGGTGGGCTGCGCCCACGGGTCCTGGATGGTGGCGGTCATGGTGTCCTCCTGGCTCACGACGGCGTCTGGTGACTTCACGCGTGAAGTGAACAGTAGGGCTATTCGGTTCACAGTGCAACTGAATCGCGCGGTGTCCTCGGGTAGGGTGGCGGCCATGGACCACGACGCCGCCCCCTGGCTGGACGCGGAGGAGCGCCGAGCGTTCCTCGCCCTGATGAGCATGGCCATGCGCCTCGAGCCGACCCTGGACGCCCAGCTGCGCCGCGACGTCGGCCTCACCCACTTCGAGTACTCCGTGCTCGCCAACCTCTCCGAGGCCGACGGCGGCACGCGCCGGATGAGCGAGCTCGCCTGGCTCTCGGCGGGCTCCCTGCCGCGGCTGTCCCAGGTGGTGACCCGCCTGGAGAAGCGGGGGCTCGTGCGGCGGGAGCCGGACCCGGATGACGGCCGCTACACCCGGGCGGTCCTGACCGCGGCGGGCCGGGCGGCCGTCGAGGAGGCCGCCCCCGGGCACGTGGCCGAGGTGCGCCGCGTGGTCCTGGACCCGCTCACGCGGGCGCAGGTCCGGCAGCTGGCGGCCATCGGCCGGCGGGTCATGGGGGCGATCGACCCCGAGGACCGCTGCCTCGAGAGCTGAGTTCCCACCGGGCGCGCGCGCCCGCGCCGTCCCCGCCGCCCGCCCGGCAGGGGTGGTCTCGAGCCGGGCGGCCTTGGCATGATGGATGCCCCGGAGAAAGGTGCCCGATGCCCCTGCCTGTGCCGCAGCCGACCCGTCGACAGATGCTCCTGGCCGGATCCGCCCTGCTCGGATCGGGACTGCTGGCCGCCTGCGGGCAGGACGGGGAGGACGCGGCGCCGTCGTCGTCCGAGCCCGCCTCGTCCGCGCCCCCCTCCGC
>NZ_JABFAX010000013.1:29776-44839 GCF_017168395.1 Micrococcus sp. KRD128
GGCCACCGGGTCGCCGGCCCGCCCCCCGCCGGCGACCCGGTGGCCTGGTCGGACGTGGCCCGGGTGCCGCACCTGTTCTTCCACTCCCTCGTGGTGGACCCGGCGCGGGCCTTCGACGGCGATGACAAAGCCGGCGGCTACCTGGACTTCATGGTCACGGTGGACGAGTTCGACGCCGTCATCCGGCAGGTCTACGAGCGCGGCTACGTGCTGGTCTCCCCACACGAGCTGTACGAGGTGGGCGAGGACGACGTCGTCCGCCCGAAGACCCTCATGGTCCCCGAGGGCCGCACCCCGCTGATCCTCTCCCTGGACGACTGCTCGTACTACCTCTACATGGACGGCGACGGCTTCGCGGACCGCCTGATCGTGGCCGAGGACGGCCGCGTCCGCAACGAGTACACGGACGCCGAGGGCACCACGCACGTCGGGGCGTTCGACGTCGTCCCGCGTCTGGACGACTTCCTCGACGAGCACCCGGACTTCAGCCTCAACGGCGCCCGCGGCGTGCTGGCCATGACCGGCTACGACGGCGTGTTCGGCTACCGCACCTCGGCCCGCGAGTTCGGGGACAGCCCCACGTTCGACGCCGACGTCGCGGCCGCCACCGAGGTCGCCGACGCGCTCAAGGACAGCGGCTGGGAGTTCGCCTCCCACACGTGGGGCCACCGGACGGTGCCGAAGCTGACCATGGAGGAGCTCGAGTTCGACATGGGGCACTGGCACCAGGAGGTCGAACCGATCCTCGGCCCCACGGACATGCTCATCTACCCGTTCGGCGCGGACGTGACCGGGCCCGGCAAGTACACGGAGGACAACGAGCGGTACCGCTACCTCCGCGAGCTCGGCTACCGCTCCTTCTTCCTCGTGGACGGCACCTCCAAGGCGTGGGGCCAGCTCGAGCCCGGCTACTACCGTGGCTCGCGCATCAACGTGGACGGCATCAGCCTCGCCGCGGCCGTCTCCGGCGAACGCCCCGTGCTGGAGGAGTTCTTCGACCCCCGGTCCGTCCTGGACCCGGCCCGCCCCGAGTCCATCCGCGGCCCGAAGAAGCCGAGCCCGGCGCCGTCGTCGTCCGCCGCGGCCCCGAGCACCCCGCGACCCTGAGGAGAGCACCATGTCCATCCCCGCCACCGAGGTCGAGGCCCGCTGGAACGCGGCCGCCGAGCCGTTCACCGCCGTCGTCCGGGAGGTGCGGGACTGGGACGCGGCCACCCCGTGCGAGGGCTGGGACGCGCTGGACCTGCTGGACCACGTGATCGCCGGCCAGCGCGACTTCGCCGCCCGTCAGGGTCGGGAGGTGCCCCTCTTCGACGGCTCCCGCCAGCAGATGGCCACCCAGTGGGCCAAGCACGCCGCCGCCATGTCCGCCCTCGCCGGTGACGAGGAGTTCATCATGCGGCCCATGAAGACCGCGCTGGGGGAGATGACCGTGGGCGAGGCGTTGATCCGCTTCCACGCGTTCGACCTGATCGTGCACCGTTGGGACCTGGCCCGCTCGCAGGGCGTGGACGCGCGGTTCACGGACGCGGAGATCGACTGTGTGGAGGAGTCGCTGGCGCTGTTCGGCGACGCCGCCTACACGCCCGGCATCCTGGGCGAGCCCGTCCCCGTGGCCGACGACGCCGACCGGCAGACCCGCCTGCTCGGTCGCCTGGGCCGCCGGAGCTGAGACCAGAGCAGGACCCGTCCCCGAACCGCAGGAGGCACCGTGAGCGAGTCCACCGGTTTCAGCGCCGCGGAGCAGGCCGCGATCGCCGAGCGTGCGCAGGAGCTGCGCGCCCAGCGCGGCGGCAGGAAGAAGGCCGATGCCCTGCAGGACCTGCTGGCGAAGATCGAGGAGATGCCCGAGCAGGACCGCGCCATGGCGGTGGGGGTGCACCGGATCGTCACGGAGGTGGCCCCGGAGCTCGAACCCCGCACCTGGTACGGCATGCCCGCCTACGCGCGCGGCACGGACGTGCTCGTGTTCCTGCAGGTCAGCAGCAAGTTCGGCGTGCGGTACACGACCCTCGGCTTCAACGAGGGGGCGAAGCTCGACGACGGCGTCATGTGGCCGACGTCGTTCGCCCTGACCGCCCTCGACGACGACGTCCGGGCCCGGATCGCCGATCTGGTGCGCCGCGCCGTGGGCTGACGTCCGGCGCAGAGTGGTCACGACACGCCGCGTCGCGCACGGGGAGACGGCGTGTCGTGACCACTCTGCGGGCTCTCCGGCCCCTCCGAGCCCGCCGGCCCCTCCGCGGACCGGGCCGCCCGTCGCCAGTGGCGCACCGCCCACAGGGTCAGACCGCCCACGGTGAGCCAGCCCACCCCGAGCAGCACGCCGTTCACGACGCCCGGGCGCACCGCGAACGCCCCCATCGCCACGAGGGAGAGCTGTCCGGGGATCACGCCGACCGCGGTGGAGCCGGCGAAGATCCCCAGCGGCACGGCGAGCGCGCCCGCCCCGTAGTTCACGGGCCAGTACGGCAGCCCCGGGGCGACGCGCAGGGTCAGCAGGGCGAGGAACCCGGTGTCCTCGAGCCGCCGCTCCACGGTCTCGGCGTGGCGGCCGAGCCAGCGCAGGGCCACCTCGCGCCCGACCGCGCGCGCGATGCCGTACGCCCCGAGTGAGCCCAGCAGGGCTCCGACGACGGACAGCACCGTCCCCTCGATCGCACCGAAGAGCACACCGGCGGTGACCGCCATGATCGTCACGGGGATGGGGGTGAGCGCCACGGCCGCGTACAGCACGGTGAACGCGAGCCAGCTCCACCAGCCGAAGCCGTCGAGCTGGGTGCGCAGCTCGTCCACGCCGGGCAGGCGCACGGTGAGTGCGAGCCACACGAACGCCGCCACCACGAGGACGAGGGCGGCGATGCGCAGGATCGACACCCCGCGGTGCCCGGTGCGGGCGGGCAGGGTGGAGGCGGCGCCGGAGTCGCGCGGCGGCACGGCGGTGGAGGGCATCGGCTCAGGCTACCGGTATTCGCCCCGCCCCGTTCCGTCCGCATGTCCTCCCTGGTCTGCGGCCACGCCCTGCTCTGTTTCGGTGGATCACACGCGTGTGACTCATCCACACCTGTGGACAACTCTGTGGAGAACCCTGTGCACGCGGCCCGCCGGGTGTGGACGGAGGGGCTCAGACGGTGGACGCGCCGGGCGCGTCGTCACCCGGCCGCGCCTCACCCGGACCCGCGTCGCCCGGCCCCGCCGCCGGCTCGTCCTCGAAGGCGGGACCGCCGTCGTCCTCCCAGGCCGCGGCGGCGTCGTCGTCCCTGTCGGTCTCCTGCACCTGGTCGTGCAGCCGCTCCATGCGGGTGTCCAGGTCAGCGGCCACGCGGGCGGCGGCCACGAGCTCGGTCGCGATGTCCGGGGGCACGCCGCCGTCGAACTTGTAGTTGATCTTGTGCTCGAGCGTGGCCCAGAAGTCCATGGCGCTCGTGCGGAACTGCATCTCCACGGTCACCGGGATCGTGCCGGTGGACAGGTGGATCGGCACCTGCACGAGGCAGTGCAGACTGCGGTAGCCGGAGGGCTTGGGCCGGGAGATGTAGTCCTCCACCTCGAGCACCCGGATGTCCGGCTGCTGCGTGAACTGGCGGAACACGCGGTACACGTCCCGGGCGAAGCTGACGATCACGCGCGCCCCGGCGATGTCCGTGACGTTGGTGCGCAGCGCGTCCAGGTCCAGGGACAGCCCGCGGGCGGACGCCTTGCGCAGGATCGACTCCGGCGACTTCACCCGCGTGACGATGTGCTCGATGGGGTTGTAGTCGTGCAGGTGCGTGAACTCGTCCCGCAGCACCTCGAGCCGCGCCTCCACCTGGAGCAGGGCCGAGCGGTACTCGAGGTCGAAACGCTCCACGTCCTTGCGCAGGCGATCCAGCGCCTCGGACATCGCGGGGGAGAGCTGCGTCAACTCGGACACGGGGGTGCCGCGCAGCGCCTCGACGTCCGCCGAGGGCGTGGGCGCGTCCGGGGAAGGGTCCTGCTCCATGGCCTCAGAGCCTACGGCGGGATCCTGCGAGACGGCTGGCCGTCCACAGGCCCGACGGCGGCCCGTCAGTCCTCGGCGGGGATCAGCACGCGCTCGAAGGCGGCGCGCTCCTCGTCGGAGACGGCCACGGGCCGCCCGACCGCCGGGTCCACCTGCACGAACACGGCGTCGCACAGCACGCAGCGCCGCCCGTCCTGCCACAGCTCGTGGCGCAGCGTGAAGGACGTCCGGCCGATCCGCAGGATCCACACCCGCGCCGTCACCTCGGGCCCGGCGTAGACCACGGGCGCCTCGTACTGGACCTCCATGGACCGCACGACGCGCTGGACGTCCGGGGACGCCGTCGTCGTGGCCCACGCGGCCAGGGCGCGCACGCGCGCCTCCTCGGTGAGGGTGAGCAGGCGGGCGTTGTTGACGTGGCCGTAGCGGTCCTCGTCGGACCAGCGCAGCTGCAGCCCGACCTCGAACGGGGTCGGCGTGCCGGCGTCGGCGGGGGTCTTGGGGGTGGTCGGCTGAGTCACGGGGTGAACACCTTTCCTGGGTTGAGGATGCCGTGCGGGTCGAACACGGCCTTGATGCGCTGCTGGAGGTCGTGCTGGGCGTCGCCGAGCTCGTCCCGCAGGAACGCGCGCTTGAGCAGGCCCACGCCGTGCTCGCCGGTGAGCGTGCCGCCGAGTTCCAGGCCCGCGCGGAACAGCTCGCCGGCGGCCTCCCACACGTCCGCCGGGATCGACGCGGCGTCCTCGGCCGCGCCGCCCACCTGCGCCGCGGCGCCGAACAGCAGGATCGGGTGCAGGTTGCCGTCCCCGGCGTGGGCCGTGGTGGGGATGGCGACGCCGGTGCGTGCCTCGATCTCACGGATCCGCGCGAACATCTCGGCCATGCGGCTGCGCGGGACGGCCACGTCCTCCACGAGCGGGGTGCCGAGGCGCTCGAGCGCGGGGAACGCGGTGCGGCGCAGGGCCATGAGGGCCTCCCCCCCGGCGGGGTCCACGGTCACGGTGACGTCCCCGCCGTGGGCGCGCATGAGGGCGGCCATGGCCTCCCCGTCCGCCTCGGCGCCGGCACCGTCGGCCTGCACCAGCAGGAACGCGCCGGACTCGGGCAGGGCGGCCCCGCGTTCGGGCCCCGCGTGCGCGCGCACCGCGGCGAGCGTCGCCTCGTCCATCAGCTCCATCAGGGCGGGCACGTGACCGGCCCCGGTGATCGCCTCGGCCGCGGCGGCGCCCGCGACGACGTCCGGGAAGAACCCGCCGAGCGTCACCGGCACGCCGCGCACGGCCGGCCGCAGCGCCAGCGTCGCGCCCACGATCACGCCGAGCGTGCCCTCCGAGCCGATCATCAGCGCGACCAGGTCGTAGCCGGTCACCCCCTTGACGGTGCGGTGGCCCAGCCGCAGCAGGGTGCCGTCCGCGAGCACCACGTCCAGGCCCAGCACCGCCTCACGCGTGACGCCGTACTTGGCGCACAGCAGCCCGCCGGCGTTCATCGCGATGTTGCCGCCCACCGTGGAGATGTCCTTCGACGCGGGGTCCGGGGCCCACCACAGCCCGTGCTCGGCGAGCGCGGCGTTCAGCGCCCCGTTGAGGATCCCCGGCTCGACGACGGCCACGCGGTCCGCGGGGGAGACCTCCAGGATCCGGTCCATCGCGGTCATGTCCAGGACGATCTCGCCCGCCCCCGCGACGGCGCCGCCGGCCAGCCCCGTGCCCGCTCCGCGGGTGACCAGCGGGGTGCTGGTGGCGTGCGCGATCCGGCACGCGGCCTGCACGTCCTCCACCGTCCGCGCGCGGACCACGGCCAGCGGCGCGGCCGGGGAGCGGTGTCCCGAGCGGTCCGCCCGGGCGGCCTCGAGTGCGGCGACGGAGACGTCCACGCGGCCGGGCAGCTCCGCCTGCAGGCGGGCGACGACGTCGGCGGGCGGGGCGTCCGCGGCAGGCGGGGCGGCCGGGGCGAGCGGTGCGGAGAAGTCCATGCCCACCAGTGTCGCCGATCACACGGGGCGGAACGTGCGTCGGCCGGTCCGATGACGCGCCCGGCCCCGTCCCTAGACTGGCGGCCATGACCTCCCCGGACCCCGCGCCCCCGCGCCCCCGCGTCCACGTGCTCACCCTGCGCCCGGATGGGGCCCGCGAGGAGACCGCCCGCCGCGTGGGCGCGGTCCTCGCCGAGGCCTTCGCCACGGACCCCTACACGCTCGGGCTGGTGCCCGAGGACCGGCGCGAGGCCCGCCTCGAGCGCAAGTTCACCGCCGCCGTGCGCCACGGGCTGCGCGCGGGGGCCGACGGCGCCCCGCTCGGCGCCGTGGACGTCGCCGTGGACGCCGACGACGGCACGCTGCTCGGCGCCGCCGTGTGGACCTCCCCCGCCGCCCCCCGCGGGGTCGACGTGCCGGGCCTGCTGGCGGGGCTGCCCACCGCCGTCGCCGTCCACGGCCGCCACACCCTCACCCTGAAGCGCATCCAGGCCGCCTGCGAGCGGGCCCGCCCGGCAGGCCGACACTGGTACCTCGAGGAGGTCGGCACCGTCCCGTCCGCCCGCGGACGCGGGGCGGCGAGCGCGCTGGTGCGCCACGGCCAGCGCCGCGCGGCGGGCCTGCCCGTGCACCTCGAGGCGTCCGTGCCCGCCACCGTCCCGTTCTATGAGCGGCTCGGCTTCCGTGCCACCGGCCACGTGCCCGTGCCCGGCGGCGAGCCCCTGACCTGCCTGCGCTGGGAGGCCTGAGATGAGACACCCGATCCCCGACTACCTGGCGAGGCTGGTCACCGAGCTCGGCGCCGTGAACCCGGGCGAGACGGCCCAGTACATCCCCGTGCTCGCGGAGGCGGACCCGGACCGCTTCGGCATCGCGCTGGCCACCCCCACCGGGCGGCTGCACTGCGCGGGGGACGCGGACGTGGAGTTCACCATCCAGTCCGCGTCCAAGCCGTTCACGTACGCGGCCGCGCTCGTGGACCGGGGCTTCGCCGCCGTGGACCGGCAGGTGGGGCTGAACCCCTCGGGCGAGGCCTTCAACGAGCTCTCCCTCGAGGTGGAGTCGCACCGCCCGGACAACGCCATGATCAACGCCGGCGCGCTCGCGGTGCACCAGCTGCTCGTGGGACCGGAGGCGAGCCGGCAGGAGCGGCTGGACCGGGCCGTGGAGATCATGTCCCTGCTCGCCGGGCGTCGGCTCTCGGTGGACCGGGAGACGTACGAGTCCGAGATGGCGGTCTCGGACCGCAACCTCTCCCTGGGGCACATGCTCCGCAGCTACGGGGTGCTGCAGGACTCCGCCGAGGAGATCGTGGCCGGGTACGTGGCGCAGTGCGCCGTGCTCGTCACCGCCAAGGACCTCGCGGTGATGGGCGCGTGCCTGGCCACCGGGGGCATCCACCCGATGACGGGTGAGCGCGTGCTGCCGTCCATCGTGGCGCGGCGCGTGGTGTCCGTGATGACCTCCTCCGGCATGTACGACGCCGCCGGCCAGTGGCTCGCCGACGTCGGGATCCCGGCCAAGTCCGGCGTGGCGGGCGGCGTGCTCGGCGCGCTGCCGGGCCGCGTGGGGATCGGCGTGTTCTCCCCGCGCCTGGACGAGGTGGGCAACTCGGCGCGTGGCGTGTTGGCGTGCCGCCGCCTCTCCGAGGACTTCCGGCTGCACCTCATGGACGGCGACAGCCTGGGCGGCACCGCCGTGCGCTTCGTGGAGCGGGAGGGTGACCGCGTGTTCCTGCACCTGCAGGGCGTGATCCGGTTCGGCGGTGCGGAGGCGGTGCTGGACGCGCTCACGGACCTGCACACCGGTGCGGAGAAGCCCGGCACCGGGTGGGACGCCGCCGTCTACCCGCGGTGGCAGGAGGCCGCGGCGGACAGCGCGGCGCTCTCGGCCGCGACCGGCGGCGGTGCGGTGCACGAGGCCGCCGCCGTGGCCGCCCGAGACGAGAACGACGGGCCCATCCGCACCGTGGTGCTCAACCTCGCGCGGGTGGACCGGATCGAGGATGTCGGCCGGCGGCTGATCGCCGAGGGCGTGCGCCGGCTGCAGGCCGACGGCGTGCGCGTGGAGGTCGAGGATCCGGAGCGCATCCTGCCGCTGGAGGAGGCCGGCGCCCACTGAGGCGGCGGGGCGGGCAGGAGGGGGGCGCGGCGGTGTTCTCCGTCTCGCTCCCTTTCGTTCAACTGCTGTTCATGTGAGAATGGGCGGTCTCATCCCTTGACCCCGCCGTTCGAGGACGACTCCCATGCCCCTTTCCACCCCCTCCGCCGCACCCGCCCCGCCCCGCAGGGGGTCCGGGGGCGGATCGCGCACGCCGTCGTGTCCCGGCTACGCCCGCGTCCCGTGCCGCCGGTGGACCGTCGGACCCGCCTGGCGTGGCAGGTCTCGGGGGCTCTGCCGCTGATCGGGTGCCTGACCTCGTTCCCCATCGGGATGTCCAAGGATTCCATGGTGATCCCAGGCGTCGGCTATCAGGGCGGTTTCCCCGCGGGCTGGTCCCACGCCCTCAACCAGCCGGCGTACTTCACGTGGCTGTCCAACGCGCTGGTCGCGGGCACGTCGCTGACATTGGCCGCGCGTCGTGAGGCGCCCACGTCGGACACGTTCTGGGCCGTGCGCACCGCCGGCCTCGGCTCGGTGATGGTCACGGGGATCGTCTACAACGCGGTGCTGCGCGGCCGCGAGCAGGACACCTTCCTCTATCGGTTCAACGACGCGCTGCAGCACATCGTCAACCCCGTGCTCGCCCCGGCGGTGTGGGCGCTGTTCGACCCGCGCGGGCAGATCACGCCGCGGCGCGCCGGGCTGGCCTCGGTCATCCCGCTGATGTGGGCGGCGGTGACCATGGCGCGCGGACCCCGCATCGACTGGTACCCGTACCCGTTCCTCGACGTGCCGCGGCTCGGCCGCCGCAGCGTGGGCGTCGTGCTCGCCGGGATCCTGGCCGGCTTCACCGGGCTCATGGGCGTGCTCGGCACCGTGGACCGCCGCCTCGGCCTGGCCTGAGGGGCGGTCCACGGCGCTAGCGGCCGGCGCCCGGGGCTTTCGAACGTGAGAGAGGGCCTATCTCACGTTCGAAAGCCCCCATTCGCCCCCTTTCACGTTTGAAAGCGTGGGTGGGGAGGGCCGGCGACGACGGCGGCGCGTCAGTCGCCGCGGACGGCCTCGGCCACGGGCACGTCGCCGTCCACGAAGTCAATCTTCCGGCCCACCGTGCCCGGCTCATTGAGCACGGCCACGATCGCCCGGGCGACGTTGCCACGGCTGGCCTCACGCTGCGAGGCGTCGGAGTCGGAGAGGTCCGGGTCCACGGTGATGCGGCCGGACGGCTCCTCCTCGGTCAGGGCGCCGGGGCCGAGGATGGTCCAGGCCAGCCCGGAGTCCCGCAGTGCCTCGTCCGCCTCGGCCTTGGCCTCCGCGTACGTGTAGAAGGGGTCGTCCTCGGGCACGTCGTGGTGCAGGGACGCGCCGAGGTAGGACACCATCACGTAGCGCCGCACACCCGCGGCCTCGGCGGCGCGCATGCTGGCGACGGCGGCGTCGTGGTCCACGGCCCGGGTGCGCTGGGCGTCCCCGCCGCCGGCGCCCGCGGAGAACACGACGTTGTCCGCGTCGCGCAGCGCGTGGACCAGCTCCTCCTGGTCCGCCTTCTCGATGTCCAGGACGAGCGGTTCGGCGCCGGCGGCGCGGACGTCCTCGGCCTGGTCGGGGTTGCGGATGAGGGAGACGACGTCGTGGCCGGCCTCCGCCAGCAGGGGTGCGGCGAGCAGGGCCACCTTGCCGTGGCCGCCGATGATCACGGTGCGGGTCATGGGGATCTCTCCTTCGGTTCGATCGGGTGCTGGACTTCCACAGTAGGGAGAGCCCGACGCCGGTGCGAGGGTGGAGCGGCGCTCCACCGCCACCCCACTCCTCAGCTCTCCGCCTGGCCCTCCCGCCAGTAGCCCATGAAGGAGACGTGCTTCTTCGGCACGCCGCCGGGGCCAACGCTGAGCCGGCGCAGGGCGCGCACCATCGCGGACTCCCCGGCGAGGAACACGTAGGCCTCGGGCCGTTCGTCGGCCTCGAGGGCGGCGACGGTCCACTCGCGCTCGACGGAGGCCGCGGGCGGCGCGACCGGCCCGCCGGCGTCGTCGGGGTCCACGCCCAGCAGGGCGGCGAGGCGGGCGTGCGCCCAGGACCCCGACGGCGCCCCCGGCGTCCGGCGGCCCACGTGCAGGCGCACGCGGCCCCGGTCCGCCAGCTCCGTCACGGCCCGCCAGTCCCACGGTTCGGGGACGGCCAGGCGCTCGGCGATGAGGTCGGCGGCCTGCCCGTCGTGGGGCAGCTCGAGCACGAGGTCCGCCTCGCCGTCGAACCCGCCGAACGGGTCCGCGAGCTCCTCCGCCACGGACACCAGGGCGGGGACGGCGGTCTCGTCGCCCACGGCCAGCACACGGTGCGCCCCCGTCTGCCGCCAGCCGGACCACGCCGGCGCCTCCGCCGAGGGCACCAGCACGTTCACCGCGTCCCCCGCCTGGACGGCGCGCGCCCAGCGCAGGCCCGGCCCCTGATGCGGGTCGGCGGGGTCGTCCGGGTCGCCGTGCAGCACCACGTCCACGGTCAGCGAGGGCACCTGCCGCCCGTCGAGCCGCACGAGCCCGGCCGAGCGCACCGTGTACGTGCGCATCCAGCCGCGCTCCTCCTCGGGGATGGCCAGGAACCCGGCGCGGAACCCGGCGGACAGGTCCGGGTCCGCCGACGTCCCGCCCGGCGGGGGGATCAGCAGCTTCACATAGGCGTCCCGGCGCGGCCGCGCGCCCCGGTACAGGGCATGCAGGTCGGCGACGCCGGGCGGCAGCAGTCCCAGCAGGTCCCCGCTGGCGGCCTCCAGGTCCGGCCCCGCCAGCACGATCCGCCGGAACCCGCGGCACGGCTGCTCCACGGACACCACGCGCGTGTGCGCCACGATCATGCCGTCGGCGCTCATCGGCGGTCCCCGTTCCCGCGCGGCAGCACCACGGGGTGGCCCAGCAGCGGGTCGGCCACCACGTCCGCGTCCAGGCCGAACACCTCGGCCAGCACCTCCGGCACGATCACCTCGCCCGGCGTGCCCTGCGCCACCACCCGGCCCGCGGCCATCGCCACGATGTGGTCCGCGCTGCGCGCCGCCAGGTTCAGCTCGTGCAGCACCGCGACGACGGTCGCCCGGCCTCCGCCGCGCGGGTCCGGGAGCGCGCGCACCAGGTCGAGCACTTCCACCTGATGGCTGAGGTCGAGGTAGCTCGTGGGCTCGTCGAGGAGCACCACCGGGGTCTGCTGGGCGAGCACGAGGGCGAGCCACGCCCGCTGTCGCTGCCCGCCGGAGAGCGTGCCGGCCTCGCGCTCGGCGAGCTCCACGAGGTCGGTGCGCTCGAGCGCCGAGGCGATCGCGGCGTCGTCGCCGGCGGACCGGCCGCCGAGGAGCCCGCGGTGTGGGTGACGGCCGCGCGCCACGAGCTGCGCCACCGTCATGCCCTCGGGCGCCACGGGATGCTGGGGCAGCAGCGCCACGGTGCGGGCGTAGTCGCGTGCGGATGCGCGGGCGGCGTCCCGGCCGAGCACCTCGATGCTCCCGGCGCGCGGGGCGAGCTGGCGGGTCAGGCCGCGCAGCAGCGTGGACTTGCCGCAGCCGTTGGCGCCGATGATCGCGGTGACGCGTTCGGCGGGCACGTCCAGGTCGAGGTCCTCGACGATCGGCGGTGCCGAGGCCGGGCCGTAGCCGAGCGTCAGGCCGCGCAGGCGGATCGCGACGTCGTCGGCGGCCCCGGCGCGCGGTGCGGCGGGGGACGGGACGGTGAGCGGGGGAGCGGTCATGCGGAGCGCACGCCTCCTGGGGTCCGGCCCTGGCGCAGCAGCAGCCAGAGCATGAGCGGGGCGCCGGCGGCGCCGGTGAGCACACCGGTGGGCAGGGCGGCGCCGGTGAGCAGGGGGACGGCCTCGCCGGCCACGAGGTCCGCGAGGAGCACGAGCGCGGCGCCCGTGAGCGCCGCCGCGGGCAGGGAGGGTAGGCCGCGGGTGAGCCCGCGCGCCACCGGGGTGGCCAGCAGCGCCACGAACGCCAGCGGCCCGACGACGGCGGTCGCCACGGCGGCGAGCACCGCGCCGAGCCCCAGCGCCGCGGCCGAGGTGGGGCGCGGCCGGGCGCCGAGGGCGTGCGCGAGGTCCGGGCCGACGTCGGCGGGGGCCAGTCGCGCGTGGAGCACCCCCGCCAGCGGCAGGGCGACCACGAGCACGCACGCGAGCAGCGCGATGCGGCCCCACGTGACGCCGTTGAGCGAGCCGGCGATCCAGACGGTGGCCGACTGCAGGTCGTGCTGGGCCAGCGAGAGCATGGCCCCGGCCACCACGGCCTGGCCCGCCGCCGCGACCGCGATGCCGGCCACCACGAATCGTTCGCCGCCCACCGAGCGGGCCGTGGCGAACACCGCGGCCACCGCCGCGAGGCCGCCGACCAGCGCCGTGGCGGCGCGCGTCAGGTCCGATCCGCCGCCGGTCTGCCCGGCGGTCGCCAGCATCCCCAGCACGACCGCCGCCGCGGCGCCCTGGGTGACGCCCAGGATGTCCGGCGAGGCCAGCGGGTTGCGCAGGGTGCGCCGGTAGAGTGCGCCGGCCGCACCCAAGGCGGCACCGGTGAGCACTGCGGCCACGGCGTGCGGCAGCTTCTCCTCGAGCACGATGAAGCTCGCCCCCGGGATCGTCTCCCCGCCCAGGATCCGCACGAGGTCCGGGACGGTCACCTGGTACGTGCCCCACACCACGCGCAGCAGTGCGAGGACCAGCACGGCCACGGCGAGGCCCGCACAGGCCCATCCGAGGCGGCGCCGGTCGGAGCGGCGCAGGCGGGCGACGACGTCGGCCGCGGCGGTGCGCTGGAGGCTCATGCGGCCACCCCCGGGCGGCGCAGCAGCGCCAGCAGCACGGGCACGCCGAGCAGGACGGTGGTCACCCCGAGGTGGATCTCCCCGGGTGCCACGACGAGCCGCCCGGCGAGGTCCGCGAGGATCACGAGGACGGCGCCCCACAGGGCGCAGCCGACCATCAGGGCCCGCGTGCTCGGCGGCCGCAGATGGCGCAGCGCGTGGGGCACGAGCAGTCCCACGAACCCGACCGGCCCGGCCAGCGCCACCGCCGTGGCCGTGAGCAGCACGACCGCGCCCAGCAGCACCGCGCGCACCCGCTCCGGGCGCCCGCCCAGGCCGTGCGCGAGGTCGTCGCCCAGGGCGAGGGCGTCGAGCCCGGGGGCCACGGCGACGGCGGCGAGCAGCCCGACGGCGATCACGGGCGTCAGGGCGAGCGCCTCGCCGAGGTCGGCGCGGGCCACCGTGCCCACGGCCCAGAACCGCAGTCGGTCCTGGACCGTGGGGGAGAGCACGAGCAGCGCCGTGGTGCCGGCGGTGGCGCCGGCGGTGAGCGCCGCGCCGGCCAGCACCAGCGCCATGGGGGAGGGGGCGCCGGGCGTCCGTCCCCTCCGCGTGGCGGCCGCCGCCACCGCGTAGCCGAGCGCCGCCGCGACCAGCGTCCCGACGGCGGCCAGCGCCAGCACCCCGAACGTGGAGCCGGCGACGCCGAGCGCCATGCCC
This sequence comes from Micrococcus sp. KRD128, assembly GCF_017168395.1. NCBI lineage: Bacteria > Bacillati > Actinomycetota > Actinomycetes > Micrococcales > Micrococcaceae > Micrococcus > Micrococcus sp. KRD128. The sequence goes on from NZ_JABFAX010000013.1 coordinate 43,335, forward strand.
GCCGCCACGGCCAGCCCCGCGCCGGCGGAGAGCCCGAGCAGCCCCGGGTCGCCGAGCGGGTTGCGGGTGGCCCCCTGCAGGGCCGCGCCGGCCACGGCCAGCGCCGCCCCCACGAGCGCCCCCGTCACCACGCGGGGCACGCGGGAGGCCACGGCCGCCGCCTCGATGCCCTCCGGCACGGGGTGCCCGGTGAGGACCGCGCCCAGGGTGTCGAGCGCCGTCGTCGCCGGCACGGTGCGCGCGCCGAGGGCGACGCCGGCCACGAGCGCCGCCAGCAGCAGCGCCGCGGGCAGGGCGCCCATCAGCACGCCCGCGCGGGCGCGGGCCGGGGAGGAGAGGGCCGTGGACGGCATGGGGAGGGATCAGCCCTGCGCGGTCTTCGCGGCCTCGGCGATCGGCGGGACGACCTTCTCGAGCGCGAACGGGATGGACAGCGGGGAGATCGCGGAGACGGAGAGGACCTCCTGCTCGTCCGTCTGCAGGACGAGGGCGCCGGCCTTCACCGCGGGGATCGAGCCCAGCAGGGGGTCGGACTCGATGGCCTCGCGGACCGAGTCCTGGGCGGCCCAGGAGACGAACACGTCCGACTCCAGCTCGTCCGCGCGCTCGGGCGACCACGTGAAGAAGAACGCCTGGTCCTCCGGGGAGTTCTCCGTCACCACCGGCGCCTGCTCCATGCCGAGCAGCTCGAGGAACTTCGGGCGGTTGTCCACGTCCGTGTAGATGCTGATCTGGTCCGCGGCGGCGGGGTCGATGGTGCCGTAGACGAAGGAGGCACCCTGGAGATCCGCGTGCTTCTCGCCGGCGGCCTTGATCTGCTGCTCGAGGTCCGCGATGAGCTCCCCCGCCTCCTGCTCCGTGCCGAGCACGCGGCCGATGACCTCCGTGGACTGCTGCCACGAGGTGCCGTAGGCGGGGACGTCCTTCGGGTAGGCCACGGTGGGGGCGATCTTCGAGAGGCGGTCGTAGTCCTCCTGCGTGATGCCGGAGTAGACGGCGAGGATGACGTCCGGCTTCACGGCGGCGATCGCCTCGGCGTCGATGCCGGAGGCCTCGGACCACTGCACGGGCTTCTGGGCGCCCTCGGTCTCGGCGAGCTTCGCGTCGAACCAGTCGGTGGACTTCTCCGCGTTGCCGCCGAATTCCACGGCGGCCATGCCCACCGGCACCACCCCGAGGGCGAGGGCCACGTCCTGGTTCACCCAGGACACGGTGGCCACGCGGGTCGGGCGCTGCGGGATCTCGGTGGTGCCGTAGACGTGCTCGATGCTGCGCGGGAACGCGGCGTCCCCGCCCGCGGCGTCCGACGACGACGCGCCGGCCGACGAGGACGAGGCCGAGCCCCCGGCCGGGCCGGTGGAGCACGCGGCGAGCAGGAGGGTGAGGCCGACTCCCCCGCCGGCGAGGAGGGAGCGGCGGGACAGGGAGGACGGTGCCATGGCGGTGGCCTTTCACGGTCGCGACGCGCGGGCGCCGGGCGGAGGGGGTCGGGTCTGCGGTCGGGG
>NZ_JABFAX010000013.1:44939-65693 GCF_017168395.1 Micrococcus sp. KRD128
AGAGGTGTATAAGAGACAGCGGTCGGGGAGGGCGGCGGCCCTGGGGGCCGACATTAGCGAACATCGACGTGAGGTAACTCTGGAAGGTTAGGGCAACCTAACGCCCCTGTGCAATCCCGGGGAGGGGCGTCGTCGGGGGAGGTGGGCGGGATACGGTGGTCTGGTGAGCCAGAACCCCCTCCCCGCCCCACGCGGCGACGCCCAGCGCGGCGCCGCCGACCACCACGACCGGGTCTCCGCGATGTTCGACGCCATCGCCGGCCGCTACGACCTGATGAACGCCGTCATGACCTGGGGTCAGGAGCCGCGCCTGGTGCGCCACACGGTGGCGCGGGCCGACATCCCGGCGCAGGCCCGCGTGCTCGACCTGGCCACCGGCACCGGCGACCTCGCGTTCGAGGTGCTCAAGCAGCACCCCGACGCACAGGTGGTGGGCGCGGACATCGCCGCCGAGATGATGGAGGTCGGCCGTGCCCGCGCGGGCGGGGACCGCATCGAGTGGGTCGTCGCGGACGCGACGGACCTGCCGTTCGAGGCCGGCTCGTTCGACGCCGTGACCCACGGCTACCTGCTGCGCAACGTCGCGGACATCCCGGCGACTCTCGCCGAGCAGTTCCGCGTGCTGCGCCCCGGCGGCTGGGTCGCGGCCCTCGAGACGTCGCCGGCGCCGGACAACGTGCTCAAGCCGTTCTCCTCCTTCTACATCCACCGGGTGATGCCGCAGCTCGCGAAGCTGATCGCCGACCGGCCCGAGGCCTACGCGTACCTGTCCTCCTCGACGAAGGCGTTCCACACGCCGGACGAGGTCGCGGACCTCTTCGCCGAGGCCGGCTTCGTGAACATCGGCCACGAGACCCACATGTTCGGCACCCTGGCCACGCACTGGGCCATGAAGCCGGTCGACTGACGCCGGCCACGCGGCGCGGCGTCAGCACAGGGCGGCCCCGGTGGCGCCGCCGGATGCGTCAGGGCTGTGACGAGTCACGCTGATGTCCGCAATCCGAGAAGACTCTGGGCCGACCCGGCTGATCCGCGTAGCATGGGGCTCCGTCGAGGGGGGATCCGCGCACCCCCCGGCCTCCGGTCGCCGCCCGTCCGCCATCCCCCGGAACGGCGTCGCCCCTCCGTCGCGAGGCGCTCGTCCCCCGCAGCCCGCGACGTCCGCGTGGGCACCGTGAACCGTCTCCCGAACGTAGAGGAACTTTGTGAGCCCCATCCAGAGCACCACCGGCCCGTCATCCATGGCAGAGCTGAAGGAGGTCCTGCCCGAGCTCTCGCACCCGGACGGCGCACCGGTGCGGGTGCTCGTCGTGGACGACGAGCCGATGATCGCCGACCTGCTCTCCATGGGCTTCACCCTCTGCGGCTGGGAGGTGATCGTGGCCCACGACGGCGCGACCGCCGTCGAGCTGGGCACCGCCGGCCGGCCGGACCTGGCGATCCTGGACGTCATGCTGCCGGACATGGACGGCCTGGACGTCCTGGAGCGCCTGCGCGCCCACTGGTCGGAGATGCCCGCCATGTTCCTCACCGCCAAGGACGCGACGGAGGACCGTGTGGCGGGCCTGGCCGCCGGCGGCGACGACTACGTGACCAAGCCCTTCTCGATGGAGGAGGTGCTCATCCGCGCCCACCGGCTCGTGCAGCGCTCCGGTGTGGTCTCGGGCGGCTCCGAGGTGCTCGTGGTCGGCGACCTGGTGATGAACACCCGCACCCACGAGGTGACCCGCGGCGGCGACGAGATCGAGCTGACGGCCACGCAGTACAACCTGCTGAAGTTCCTCATGGCCAACGTCCGCACGGTGCTCTCCAAGGAGCGCATCCTGCAGGACGTCTGGGGCTACGACTTCGGCGGCCGCGCGAACATCGTCGAGCTGTACATCTCCTACCTGCGGAAGAAGATCGACGCGGACCGGGATCCCATGATCCACACCATCCGCGGCGCCGGGTATGTCATCCGGCCTGCCTGAGACCGTCGCGGTCCCGTCGGGGCACGGCAGCACCCGCCGCACGCGACCCACGTCGCTGGCCCGACGCATCGGCGCCGGCGTCCTTCTGATCCTGGTGGCCACCATCCTGGCCTACTCGTTCTTCGCGGCCGGCATCACGAAGGCCCTGCTGGCCGAATCCGCCTCCCGGGACGCCTCCGAAGCGTGGATCCGCGCCTCGGAGCAGCTGACGGCCCCCTCGCCGGGCGGAGGGGACGACGTCGGCCCCGGGGAGGGGTACCTGCGCGCGCCAGGCACCCTCGGCCAGCCCGAGGGCACGGTGGTCGCGCTCGTCCCGCTCTCCGGTCTGGAGGAGCATCGGCAGGACGCCCTCACCGGGCACCGGGTCGGTGACGCCGGGCAGTCCGTGCCGCTCACGGCGCGGGAGGCCCACGACCTTCTGCGCGCCGTCCGGGACCGGCCGGGTGGGCCGATGCTCGACGCCGTCGTCGGCGGTGTCGGCTATCGCGTCCAGGCCCAACTGCTGAGCGCGCCGGGCCCCTGGGTGGCCGCGGACCAGGTGCTCGTGGTGGGGGCGCCGACGGGCGCCATGTCCGACGTCGCGCGCCAGGCGCTGGTCGCGGTCGCCGTCGGACTGTCCGTCACCGTCCTCACCACCGCGATCCTGGTGACCCTGTGGCTGCGTCGGGGCCTGGCCCCGCTGCGCGAGGTCGCCGCCGTCGCCGAGCGGGTCGCCCAGGCGGACATGGCCCACGCCGGGCTCGATCCGGAGGACTCACGCATGCCGCCTCGGCTCCTGCAGGGGCCGGACGAGGTGGCCGTCGTCGCCCAGGCGCTCGACCGTTTCACCGGCTCGGTCGAGGCGGCCCTGGAGCAGCGCCGCGTGCAGGAGCAGCACATGCGCCGGTTCATGGCGGACGCCTCCCACGAGCTGCGCACGCCGCTCGCCTCGGTGCGCGGTTACGCCGAGATGATCGCGATGACGGAGGAGCTCTCCGCGACCGGCCGGCGGTCGCTCGGCCGGGTGCTGTTCCAGGCCGACCGGATGGCCGCCCTCGTGGACGACATGCTCCTGCTCGAACGGCTCGAGTCCGTCTCGCGCGGCCGGGCCATGGGCCTGGAGCCCTCCGGGGAGGTGGCGCTGGCCGAACAGGTGGACCTGTCCGAGGTGGTCCTCGAGGGCGTGATGGACGCCCGCGCGGCGTGGCCGGACCACACGTGGGTGGTGGACCTGCCCGAGGGGGCGGAGCCGGGCACCCAGCGGTCCGTCACCGGCGACCGGTCGCAGCTGGCCCGCGTGGTCGGCAACCTGCTCTCCAACGCGGCCAAGCACACCCCCGTCGGGACCACCGTCACGGCCTCCGTGCGGCAGGACCAGCCCCGGCCCGGCTTCATGCTCGTCAGCGTCCACGACGACGGCGGCGGCATCCCGGCGGACCGGCACGCCACCCTCTTCCACCGCTTCGTCCGCGGCCCCGGGAAAGGCCGGTCGAGCGCCCCGGGCACGGAGCCGTCCACGGGTCTGGGTCTGGCCATCGTGCGCTCGATCGCGCGCAGCCATGGCGGGGACGTGGCCGTGGCGTCCGAGGACGGATGGACGCGCTTCGACGTCGTCGTGCCCTGCACCCCGGGGCGCGCCGGGCCGGGGGCTGCGGGCCCCTGCTGCGGCTCCGCCCGGGCCGGCCGGCCCTGACCCCGGGTCGGCAACCGTTGACGGACCCCCACCCTCCTGTGCGTACGGTGCTCGTGCATGACCCAGAAAGGGTCGTCCGGGACCTCCGGTCGATCCCCCGACGCCGGTCGGCGCAGGCCACCGGTGAGAGGAGCACGATCATGACTGACATCCGCCGCACCGCCACCGCCCTGACCCTCGGCGCCGCCGTCGTCACCGGCCTCGGCGCCCCCGCCGCCGTCGCGCAGACCACGGCCCCGGCCACCGAGACCGCCACGACGGCGCCGGCCTCCCAGTCGCCCGCCCCCCAGGAGGAGGAGAAGGACGACAACGGCAACTGGGGCCTGTGGGGCCTGGCCGGTCTGCTGGGCCTGGCGGGCCTGGCCGGTCGCCGCAAGCGTGAGGTGCACGCCGAGCCCGTGCGCCGCGACCACCACGTGGCCGGCGCGCACCGTGACCATGACGTGCACCGCGTGGACGACCGCGCCGGCGACGTGCGCACCGAGGGCGTGGACGCCCGCCGCCACGAGGCCGACGGCACCCTGGGCGACGCCACCCGCCGCCCGGGCACCGGCGACGCCCGCTGACCCGACCCCGGCCGCCCCGAGCGGCCCGTGACCGCGACCCCCGCCCCTGAGGCGGGGGTCGCGGCGCGTCCGGGCGGGTCTTGAATGCGCTCCTCAGTCCGCGGCGTCCCCCGCCGAGGGCGCAGCACGAAGCACCGCGTCGGTGAGCCGGTCCAGGGCTGCGGTCCCGGCCGTCCAGCGCTGCCAGTGCAGGTCCACGTCGACCGCGCCGAGGGCCGGGATCGGCTCGAGATCGGGGTGGCGGCCCTCGAGCACGCCCGGCGGGATCTGCACCGAGGGGAGCATGCCCCAGCCCAGCCCGAGCTCCACCGCCCGCAGATAGGAGTGCACGGAGGGCACGAGGTGGGTCGGCGGGTCGGCCACGGGCCGGCCGCGGGTGACGCGGCGCAGCACCGTGTGCTGCAGGCCGTCGCGGGGGCCGTAGTCCACGATCGGCAGCGTGCCGAAGTCGACCCGGCCCCGCGCGTCGCGGTGCAGCTCCAGCAGGAAGGACGCGCACACCGCGTGATAGCGCATCGTGCCCAGCGGGGTGGAGCTGCACCCGGCCACGGGCGTGGGGTCGTCCGTCACGGCGGCCACGACTGCGCCGTCCCGCAGCAGGACGGCGGTGTGCTCCTGGTCCTCGGACTGCATCTGCAGGACGACGTCGTCCCACGTCGCCGCCTCGCGCAGCACGGGCTCCCACCACGTGTCGAGGGAGTCCGCGTTGAGGGCCACGCGCAGCGGCACGCGACCGCCGTCGCCCCGGCCGAGCGCGGCGAGCGCCTCGTCCTCGAGCGCGAGGGTCTGCCGGGCGAGTCGGAGCAGGCGCTCTCCGGCTGCGGTCGGCCGGACGGGGACGGTGCGGGCCAGAAGCACCTGGCCCACCTGCCGCTCGAGGGCCTTGATCCGCTGCGAGAAGGCCGAGCCGGAGATCCGCAGGGAGTCCGCGGCGGCGTCGAAGGTGCCGTGGTCGACGGCCGCGACGAGGGCGCGCAGGTGGTCGGAGTTCATGCGGTCCAGGGTAGGGGTGGCCATGAAGGATGTCTTCAGATCTTGAAGAAGATCGCGATGGCACGGACGTGGGACGGCTCCTATCCTCGCTCGGTGACCATTTTCGCCACCGGATTCCTGACCTACCTCGCCCTCATCGTCGCCATCGGCGCGCAGACCCTGTTCCTGCTGCGCCAGATCGTCCGGCGCGACCGCGTGTGGACCGTCCTGACCGTGTGCTTCGTGGCCGATGTGGCGCTGCTCGTGCTCGGCGCCGGCGGCGTGGGCGTGGTGGCCGAACGCTGGCCGTGGCTCGTGCCCGCGCTGACCGTGGCCGGCGTGGTCTACCTCCTCGCGTTCGCCGTGGGCGCGCTGCGCTCCGCCTGGCGCGGGGACCGGACCCTCAGCACCGCGGCCGCGGACGCCGCGGGGACCGGGCACGGGCCCGACCGCATGGACCTCGCGGTCCTCACCGGCGAGCTGCCCCTGATCGACCCGGCGACCGGCCGCCTGGCCGAGCGCGACCGCGAGCCGGCCGGGGCCGGCGTCGGGCAGCACGACGACGGCGCGCCCGGCGTCGGCGCCCCCTCGGGCAGCGGGTCGGTGGCGGTGCGGCAGCGCGTGCAGCCGCGCCGCGTGGCGCTGGACCGCGCGCAGACGCCGCTGCCGCGGATCATCCTGCTGGCGCTGTCCGTCTCCCTGGTGAACCCGCACGCCATCCTCGACACCGTGGTCATGATGGGCACCTTCGCGCAGACGTTCGGGGCGGCGAAGTGGGCGTACGTGGGCGGTGCGGTGGCGGCCTCCCTCGTGTGGTTCACCGCGCTCGGCTGGGGCGGCACGAAGCTTGCCCCGTCCATGGACTCGGCGCGGACGTGGCGGATCGTGGACGCCGTGGTGGGCGTGCTCATGCTGGGAATCGCCGTGAAGGTGGGGCTCACGCTCCTCTGAGCCGCGCGGGGAGGATGATGGGAGCATGAGTCCTTCCCCCTCCGACTCCGCCCGCACGCCGACCGTCGCGGCCGGGGAGGTCATCCGCGTCTCCGCCGTCGTGCTGGCCCGCCCGGACCGCCGCGTGCTGACCGTCCGCAAGGCCGGCACCGCCATGTTCATGTTCCCCGGCGGCAAGCACCTGCCCGGCGAGGCCCCCGTGGACACCGCCGTCCGCGAGGTGGCCGAGGAGACCGGGCTGCGCCTGCGCCCGGACGAGCTGACCCGCCTCGGCGCGTGGGACACCGCCGCCGCCAACGAGCCCGGCGCCGCCCTGCACTCGGAGGTGTTCGCGCTGTGGCGGCCCGTCGCCCGGCACGAGGTCCCCGAGCCGACGGATGAGATCGTCGAGCTGCACTGGATGGACCCCGCCGCCCCGGCCGCACCGGGCGGGCACGGCGTGGCCCCGCTGCTGCACCCCGTGCTGGCCGCCGTCGCCGCAGCGCCCCCGTTCTGACCTCCAGGCGGGCCGACCGGCCCGCGCTGATGTCCGCACCGGCCACTAGCCTGGCCCGGTGACGTCGCTGCTCCGCATCCTGCGCTTCGCGCCCCAGCTCCACCGCCTCTACCTCGGCATCGCCGTCAGCTCCGTGCTGGCCGCGGTGCTGGCCCTGGCCACCCCGTTCCTCATCGGCGCGGCCACGGACCGGATCGTCGCCGCCGTCGCGGGGGAGACCGACGTGGCCGAGGCCGTCACCGCGGTGACCTGGCTGGCGGTCGCGTTCCTCGCCGTCGAGGTGGCGACCACCCTGGTGGTGAGCGTGGGCGGCTACTGGGGCGACGTGATGGCCGCGCGCATGCGCACCATCCTCTCCACGCGGTACTTCGAGCAGCTGCTGCACCTGCCCCAGCGGTACTTCGACACCGCGATCACCGGGCGGGTCGTCAACCGGTTGAACCGCACCATCAACGAGCTCACCCAGTTCCTGCAGTTCTTCGCGAACAACGCGTTCACCATGCTCATCACCACCGCCGCGGTGCTCGTGATCACGGCGTTCTACTGGTGGCCGCTGGCGATCCTGCTGGCCGTCGTCTTCCCCGTGTACATGTGGCTCACCGCGCGGACCTCCGCGAAGTGGCAGGTGTGGGAGGGGGAGAAGAACACGGAGGTGGACATCGCCTCGGGGCGGTTCGCCGAGGTGGTCTCGCAGATGTCCGTCGTGCGGGCCTACAACCGGCAGGACCACGAGCTCGCCGGGTTCCGCGACCGGTTCCTGCGGACCGTGGGGATCACCCGCCAGCAGTCCCGGTTCTGGCACGGCATGGACGCCGGGCGCCGGCTCGCCCTCAACGTGGCCTTCGGCGCGATGTACCTGATCGTGTTCGTCCGCACCGCGCAGGGCCTGTTCTCCGTGGGCGACATGGTGATCCTCCTGCAGCTGATGAACATGGCCCGGCAGCCGATCTTCTCCATGAGCTTCCTCGTGGACTCCGCCCAGCGCGCCGTCGCCGGGTCGAAGGACTACTTCGAGGTGCTCGCCGAGGAGCGTGAGCGGGCCGGCGGTGCGGCACTCGCGGTGGCGAGCGCGAGTGCGGAGTCGGCGGGTGCGGAGGCGCCGCGCGCGCCGGCGGAGCCGCGGGCCGACGTCGTGCCGGGTGCGCCGGACGTCCCCGCGGACGTGCCGGCCGTGCGCTTCGACGACGTCTCCTTCGCCTACGACGCCGACGCCTCCCGCCCCGTGCTGGACCGCGTGTCCTTCGACATCCCGCAGGGTGCCAGGGTGGCGCTCGTGGGCGAGTCGGGCGGCGGGAAGTCGACCATCGCGCACCTGCTGCTGGGGCTGTACCCGGTGACGAGCGGACGCATCGAGGTGTTCGGACAGGACGTCGCCGGGCTGGACCTGGCCACGCTGCGCGGGCGGATCGCCACCGTGTTCCAGGAGCCGAGCCTGTTCTCCGGGACGGTGCGCGAGAACATCGCCTACGCGGACCCCGACGCCTCCGACGAACGCGTCCGGGCCGCCGCCGAGGCCGCGTACGCGCACCGGTTCGTGGAGGCGTTCGACGACGGCTACGAACAGGTGATCGGCGAGCGCGGGCTGCGGCTGTCCGGCGGGCAGAAGCAGCGGATCGCGGTGGCGCGGGCCGTGCTGAAGGACGCGCCGATCCTCGTGCTGGACGAGGCCACCTCCGCGCTGGACACGAAGTCCGAACGGCTCGTGCAGGCGGCCCTCGAGGACCTGATGGTGGGACGGTCGAGCCTGATCGTGGCGCACCGGTTGAGCACGATCGCGTCCGTCGACCGGATCGTCACGCTGCGCGGCGGGCAGGTGCAGGAGATCGGGACCCCGGCCGAGCTGGCCGAGTCCGGCGGGATCTACGCGCAGCTGCTCGAGCTGCAGAGGGCCGGCACCCAGGAGGCCCGGAAGATGCTGAAGGAGTACGGGCTCAGCGGCTGAGGCCGGAATCTTCTGCGGATCTGACCCTTCCGGGCGCTGCGCGGCGGCTCAGAAGGGTCAGATGTGCAACGGATTCCCCGCACTCGGCAGCACGCCCACGACGACGTCGGCCCGGCGCCGCCGCACGGCCTGTGGACAACCGGGCCCGCCGGCGTCGGGAGCGAGCAGGATCGGGGCCATGCGCGTGCCCGGACCCTTCCCCGCCCACCTCCAGGACGCCCCGTTCACGCGGGCGGAGGCGCTGGCCGCCGGGGTGTCGGGGTCGCGGCTGCGCAGCCGGGACGTCGAACGCGTCGCGCACGGCCACTACCGCTGGATCGGTCCCGTCACCGGGGTGACGCCGCCCGCGCGTCCCCTCGCCACCGAGCTGTCCCGGCTGCAGGACCTGGCGGCGATGCGTCCCGACGTCGTGGTGACCGGAGAGTCCGTGGCCCGGCTGCTGGGCTGGCCCCTCCCGGACGACGTCCAGGCCCGGACGCGCCCCACCGTCCTGCGGTCCCGCACCCGCCGGGTGCTGCGGGAGCCCGGCGTGCGCACCCGGCTCGTGGACCTGGACCGCCTCATCGTGCGGCGGGACCGGCTGCACGGGCTGCGGTGGACCTCGCACGCCGACACCTGGTTCCACCTGGCCACCGTCCTGGACCGGGACGCGCTCGTGGCGGTCGGGGATCGCCTGGCACGGGAGGACGAGCGGCGGGGGAAGGTCGCGCTGGCCACCCGCCGCGAGCTCGACGCCGCGCTCGAGCGGCACACGGGAGAGGCCGGGATCGTGCGGGCGCGGGAGGCGCTGGCACTCGTGCGCACCGGGTCCGACTCCCCGGCCGAGACCGAGCTGCGCCTGGCGCTGATGGCCGCGGGGCTGCCCGAGCCGGACCTGCAGATCGAGCTCTGGGACCCCGACTACTCGCTGTGGCACCCCGCGAGCGCGGACCTCGGCTACCGGCGGTGGCGGATCGCGATCCACTACGAGGGCAAGACCCACGACGGCGCCGCGCAGGTCGGCAAGGACACCCGCCGGGACGCGGTGTTCCTGCGTCAGGGCTGGCTCAACATCCGGGTGGCGGGGACGGACCGGTGGCGGGGATTCGTCGAGACGGCGGCGCTGGTGCGGGCCGCAATCGCGGAGCGTGGCGGTCCCGACGCCGGTGGCGCGGAGGATCGTCTGCGGAACTGACCCTTCTGGGGCGGGAGCGGACGTCCAGAAGGGTCAGGGGCGCAGCGGATTCCGGAAGGCCGACGACGGCGCCGCGTCACGCGACGACGCACCGCGGTCGCGCTCCTACCATGACGGGATGACCGCACCGGATCCCGCCCCCACCGACGCCCGCCGCGCGGAAGACCGCTCCGCGCGCATCGCCGTCACCGTCTTCCCGCTGCTGGTGCTGGCCGCCGCGCTCGTGGGCTTCCTCGCCCCGACCGCCGCGAAGACGCTGCTGCCCCAGGTCAACCTGTTCCTCGGGATCATCATGTTCGGCATGGGCCTGACGCTGACCCTTCCGGACTTCGGCCTCGTCGCCCGCCGGCCGCTGCCCGTGCTGCTGGGCGTGGTGGCGCAGTACGCGATCATGCCGCTGCTGGGGCTCGGCGTCGCCGTCGTGCTCCAGCTGCCGCCCGAGCTCGCGGCGGGCGTGATCCTCGTGGGCTCGGCCCCGGGCGGCACGTCCTCGAACGTGGTCAGCTACCTCGCCCGCGCCGACACCGCCCTCTCCGTGGCCATGACCTCCGTGTCCACGCTCCTGGCCCCGCTGCTCACGCCGCTGCTCACCCTGTGGCTGGCCGGCCAGTACATGGCCGTCGACGGCGGCGCCATGGCCAAGTCCATCGTGAACATCGTGCTCCTGCCGGTCCTGGGCGGACTCGTCGTGCGCCTGCTGCTGCGCCGCGTCGTCGACCGCGTGCTGCCCGCCCTGCCGTGGGTCTCGGTGGTGTTCATCGCGCTGGTGGTGGCCGCCGTCGTCGGGAACAGCGCCTCCCGTGTGCTGTCGGCGGGCCTGCTGGTGTTCGCCGCGGTGGTGCTGCACAACGGGCTCGGCTACCTGCTCGGCTACGGCGCGGCGAAGCTGTTCCGGCTGCCCACGCCCGTGGCGCGCACGGTCTCGATCGAGGTCGGCATGCAGAACTCGGGCCTGGCCGCGGGCCTCGCCGCGCAGTACATCTCGCCGGCGGCAGCCCTGCCGGGCGCCGTGTTCTCGATCTGGCACAACCTCTCCGGGGCCGTGCTCGCCATGGCCTACCGCCGTTCCGACGGCCGCAGGGCCGCGGGCGCCCCCGGCTCGGCCCCGGCGAATCGTCAGCGGAACTGACCCTTCTGAGGCGGGATCGGACCCCCCGAAGGGTCAGTTCCGCAGACGATTCCGGACGGTCGACGACGACGCCGGCCGCCGGGCAGCGCACGAGTGAGGGCCGTGGCGTGGCCCGGCTCACACCGCGGCCCGCCCGCTCACACCGCGCCCCGCCCGATCACACCGCGGCCAGGCCCGCCACGGGGCTCAGCCGGGCCGCCCGACGCGCGGGCAGCAGCGACGCCGCCAGCCCGGCCAGCGCCGCCACGGCCACCACCAGCCCGAGCTCGAGCCACGGCACGGCCGGGCGCACCGCGGTCCCGGCGCCCGCGGTCGCGGAGAGGTCGGCGAGGACCAGCTGCGCCCCCGCCCAGCCGTAGAGCACCCCGAGGGCGCAGCCCAGCACGGCGGCCACGGTCGCGATCAGCACGGCCTCGATCGCGATCGTCCCGCGCAGCCCGCCTCGCGTCAGGCCGAGGGCCCGCAGCAGCGCGTTCTCGCGCGTCCGCTCGATCACGGACAGGCTCAGCGTGTTCGCCACGCCGATCAGCGCGATCAGCACGGACACCGCCAGCAGCGCCACCACGATCCCGAGCATCGCGTCGATGATCCGGGCGTAGAGCGCGTGCTCGCCGGCCCCGCCGTCGATCACGGCCGCCCCGGCACCCGCGGCCCGGGTCACGTCCTCGCTCAGGCCCTGCAGGCGGTCGACGGGGACACCGGGGTCGAGCGCGACGAGCAGCTGGCCCGGCACGGCGGCGCCCGCGGCCCCGTCCCACCCGGCCTCGTGCAGCGGCTCGGCCGCCACGTACACGCCGGAGCTCAGCGAGCCTGCGCGCACCGGGACGAACATCCGGGCGGTCCCCACCACCTCCGCGCGGACCTGATCCGTGTCGACCCAGTCGGGCACGAGCGCCGTGCCGGGGTCGCCGAGGCCGGTCACGCCCTCGGGCAGGCGCGCGACGACGGCGCGCAGGTCCGCGGCCGGCGTCGCCAGCACGGGGGACCCGTTCTCCGTGGTGCCCACGGGGGTGGCCAGGGCCACCGCCTGCACGTCCGCCGTGGCGGCGACGGCCTCGGCCGCACGGGCCGGGTCCGCGTCGGCGGGCAGCTGCACCACGAGGTCCACCGGGTAGGCGGTGTCCAGGGCGAGGGCCGTCTGCTCCTGGGCGGTGCGCCCGCCGGTGAGGAACAGCGCCACGAGGGTGGTGCCCACGAGCAGGGCTGCGGCGGTGGCGGCGGTCCGGGACCGATGGCGGATCGCGTTCAGCCCGGCCAGGCGGCCGGGGACGCCGGCCGGACGGGCCAGCACCGCCGCCCCCCGCACCGCGGCGGGCACGAACAGCCGCGCCAGCAGCAGCACGCCCACGAAGGACAGTGCGCCGCCGCCGATCGCCGAGACCGGCTCCCGGACGGACACACCCCCCAGCATGAGCGCGGTGCCGCCGACGGCCAGCACCAGCCCGACCGCCGTGCGGACCCGGCCGCCGCGCGATCCGGCGGTCACCTCGTCCCTGGGCCGCAGGGCCTCGAGCGGGGCCACGCGCGTCGCGGCCACCGCGGGGGCCAGCGCGGCCAGGACCGTCACCGTCACACCCACGGCCACCGAGACGGCGAGCCCCACCGGGTGCAGCCCGAACGTGAGGAACGGCAGGTCCAGCATCGCGCGGGCGGCCGCGGCCACGCCGGCCACGATCGCCACGGCGAGCCCGGCGCCCAGCACGGAGCCCACCACGCCCACGACGGCGGCCTCGGTCAGCACGGAGGCCCGCACCTGGGCCGTCGTCGCACCGATGGTGCGCAGCAGCGCGAGGTCACGGGTGCGCTGGGCCACGAGCACCTGGAAGGTGTTCGCGATGACCAGCGCGGTCACCAGCAGGGCCAGCGCCGCGAAGCCGCCGAGCACCCAGCCCAGCAGGTCGGTGCCGCCGCTCAGCTGCGTCACCGCCGAGCGCACGGCCTCGTCCGGGGTCGCGACGTCGACGTCCACCCCGGCCGCGGTGGCCTCGGCGCGGGCGGCCTCGGCGACGGCGGGGACGTCCGCCCCCTCGGCCAGGCGCAGCAGCAGGTGGGGGGTGAACCCGGCCTGCCCGTCCTCGCCCTGCACCGCCGTCAGCGCCGCGGGCGAGGCCCACACCTGCGCCTGCCCGGAGAGCATCGGGTCGGGGGAGGGCTCGGTCAGCCCCGTGACCACGGCGTCCACCGGCGTGGTGGTCGGGGCCGGCCCGGACTCGCCCGCCAGCGCGACGACGTCGCCCACGGCCACCCCGTGCCGGTCCGCGGTCTGCGCGTCGAGGGTGACGCCGCGGGCGTCGTCGGCGGCGGGCAGGGCGCCGGCGGTCACGGTCAGGCCCGCCAGGGCCGGGTCGCGGGGCAGGGGCATCACCGCGGCGCCGAACTCGGCGTCCGCGGCGCGGGCCGCCGCCCACGCCATCCGCAGGGCGTACGCCTCCTCGACGCCGTCCAGGCGGGCCAGCGGGCCGGGCTCGGCACCGGTGCCGGCGAGGTCGGAGACGTCCTCGGACCCGCCCGGCAGGACCACGAGGTCGGCGCCGGCGTAGGTGCTGCCGAGCGTGGCGCGCAGGGTGGCCTGCGCCGTCGAGGAGACGAGGAAGGAGGCCGCGAGGAACAGGGTGCCGATCAGGATGGCCAGCACCAGGGAGACGTAGCGGCGCGGCTGGGTGCGCAGCTGGGAGAGGGCGACGGTCCACATGGTCAGCGCACCCCGCCCTCGGCCGGGGCGGACAGGGCGGTCAGGGCCGCGGTGACGGACTCGACCGTGGGGTCCACGAGCTCGCCGGCCAGGTGGCCGTCCGCGATCAGCACGACGCGGTCGGCGGCGGAGGCGGCCACGGGGTCGTGGGTGACCATGATGACGGTCTGGCCCATCTCCCGCGCGGACCGGCGCAGCAGGCCGAGCACCTCAGCGGAGGTGGCGGTGTCCAGGTTGCCGGTGGGCTCGTCCCCGAACACGACGTCCGGTCGGGTGAGCAGGGCGCGGGCGACGGCGACGCGCTGCTGCTGACCGCCCGAGAGCTCGTGCGGGCGGTGGCCCAGCCGGTCCGCGAGGCCCAGTGCCCGGGTGATCTCCTCCAGCCACGCGCGGTCCGGGGTGCGGCCGGCCAGCTCGAGGGGCAGCACGATGTTCTGCTCGGCCGTGAGCGTGGGCACGAGGTTGAAGGCCTGGAACACGAAGCCCACGCGGTCGCGGCGCAGGCGGGTCAGGGCGGTGTCGTCCAGCCCGGTGATCTCGGTGCCGCCGATCCTCACGGAGCCCGAGGTCGGCGCGTCCAGCCCGGCCAGGCAGTGCATGAGCGTCGACTTGCCCGAGCCCGAGGGCCCCATGATCGCGGTGAACGCGCCCGGGGCGAAGTCCACGTCCACCCCGCGCAGGGCGTGCACCTGCGCGTCACCGCGTCCGTAGGCGCGGGTGAGACCGCGGGCGCAGACGGCGGGCGCCGTCGTCGTGGTGGCGGACGACGACGGCGTGCCCGGCCCCGGCGCGACGGGGCCGGGGGTCGTGGGGGAGGCGGTGCGGGGGGTGTCCATGACGGCCACCCTCCCGCGCGGACCCGGCGGAGCGGATCGGAGGAGGGGACCACCTCCGCGGGCGGCGGGTCATGCCCGGGGATGAGGCGGGCCGGCGGGGCGTGGACCCGAGGGCGTCGGGTCCCCGCCGCCGGGCGGTGCGGGGCGGAGTGGGATGATGGGGACATGAGAGCCGACGCCCGCGCCAACCGCCAGGACCTGCTGGCGGCCGCCGGCCGTCTCATCGCCACCCAGGGGGCGGCGATGTCCCTCCGCGGGGTGGCGCAGGAGGCCGGGGTCGGCGTGGGCACGCTGTACCGGCACTTCCCCACGCGTCGGGACCTGCTGGACGCCGTGCTCGAGGACGTCGTGGCCGGCATCGGGGGGATCCTGCAGGCCTTCCTCGACGGGACAGGCGGGGACGAGCACGGCGGCGGCGGCTCGCCGAGGACCTGGGGGCCGTGAACCTGGCCTCGCTCGCGGCGGCCCGGGACGACTTCGACCCCGCCGACCGGCCGCCCGAGGCCCTCATCGCCGAGGCCGAGCGTGTGATCCTCGAGCTCGCGGACCAGGTGGTGGCCGAAGCGCAGCGCTCCGGGCTCGTGGGCCCGGGCGTGACCGGGGCGGACTACCTGTTCGGCCTGCTCATGGTCACCCGGTCGCCGGAGTGCGAGCTGCCGGGCCACGGCCCGGACCAGCAGACCTGGCTCCTGGACACGTACCTGCGCGGTCTGCGGCCCTGAGGGCGCGGCACGGTCAGTCGCCGGAGGCGTCGTCCTCCAGGACGGGGCGGGCGGTGGCCCACGCGACGGCGCCGGCGAGCAGGCCGGCGCCCGCGGTGAGTGCCAGGCGGAGCAGCCCCTCGACGCCCGTGAACAGGCTCAGGCCCAGCATCACGACGGCGGCCGTCACCAGCGCGACGAAGAAGGCCACGCATTCGCTGTCCCGCTGCGCCTGCTCGGCGGCCGCGTCGGAGGCGCGGGACGCCGTCGGGGTGGGGTGGTCCAGGATGCTGCCGGTCATGGTGCCTCTCCTCCAGTGCGCGTCGGGCCGGGGCGGCCGTCGGCGCGTGCACCCCGGCGGCGGGCCCGTTGCGGGGCCTGCGTCCAGCATCGCGGAGCGGGTGGGCGCACCGGCAGGGCCATGAGGATGAACCTCGGGGCGCCTGACTCATACCCAGGTATGACCTGTGATTGTGCTGACAGTTGCCTGGGGAAGGCCTCAGGCAAGGGCCCCGCCGCCCAGGCCGACCGTCGAGGCCCGCGCGGTGGGCGATGAGCACGGCCTGCACCCGGTCGCGGGCGCAGAGCTTGGCCAGCACCCGGCCCACGTGCGTCTTCACCGTGGCCTCGGAGAGCACGAGCTCGGCGGCGATCTCCAGATTCGCGGCGCCCTGCGCCATGAGCACCAGCACCTCGCGCTCGCGCGGGGTCAGCGACGCCACGGCCGCCTGCTGCTCCTCGCACTCCGCGCTGCGGACCTGGTCCGAGCGCAGGCGCGGGGCCATGTGCGTCAGGAGCCGGCGCGTCGTGGACGGGGCGATCACGGCGTCGCCCCGGTGCACGGTGCGGATCGCGGCGAGCAGCTCCTCGGGCGGGGCGTCCTTGAGCAGGAAGCCGCTGGCGCCCGCCTCGATCGCGTCGAACGCGTACTCGTCCAGGTCGAAGGTGGTCAGCACCACGACGCGCGGGGCGTCCGGCCGGCGCAGCAGGGCGCGGGTGGCCTCGATGCCGTCCATCTCCGGCATGCGCACGTCCATCAGCACGACGTCGGCGCCCGCCACGGACACCGACGCCACCGCCTCGCGCCCGCTCCCCGCCTCCGCCACGACCGTCAGGTCCGGCTGCGAGTCCACGAGCATGGCCAGCCCGGAGCGGATCAGCGCCTGGTCGTCCACCAGGGCCACGCGGACGGGGACGGTCTCGTCGGAGCTCATGGGGTCATCCTCTCAAGTCGGGCGGGGTGAGCGGGCAGGACGGGGGCGGCCACCCCTCACACCGCCGAGTACGGCAGGTGGGCGGACACGCGGTACCCGGCCCCGACGCGCGGCCCCGTCTCGAG
The DNA here is from genome assembly GCF_017168395.1 of Micrococcus sp. KRD128. Classification (NCBI taxonomy): domain Bacteria; kingdom Bacillati; phylum Actinomycetota; class Actinomycetes; order Micrococcales; family Micrococcaceae; genus Micrococcus; species Micrococcus sp. KRD128. Next base: position 61,380 of record NZ_JABFAX010000013.1, read on the forward strand.
CGTCCCGCCGAACAGGGCCGCCCGCTCGGCGGCCCCCCGCAGACCCTGGCCGCTGCCCCGGGTGGCGGGGTCGGCGGCGGCGCCGCAGCCGTCGTCGTCGATCTGCAGGTCCAGGCCGCGCGCCGTCCAGGCGAGCGTGACGAACGCGTCCGCGTCCGGCCCGCCGTGGCGCAGCGTGTTGGTCAGCGCCTCCTGCACGATCCGGTACGCGGCCAGCTCACCTCCCGCCGGCAGCGCACGGCGGGGCGTGCCGGTCTCCAGCAGGGACACCTCGAGTCCGGACAGGCGCATCGTCTCCACGAGCGCGGGCAGGTCCGCGAGCCGCGGCTGGGGCCGGCGGCCCGGGGGCAGGCGGGCGCCGCGGCCGTCGGGGGCGGCGACGACGTCGGGACGCGTCCCGGCGGGGTCCGCGCGGTCCGGTGCGGGGTCGGCAGGCCGCGCGGGGACGCCGTCGGCGGCGGGCCGCCGGGCGTCGTCGTCGGCCACGCCGGGCACCCCGGCCACGGTCTCGCCGGTCTCGCGGAGCACACCGAGTAGCTGGCGCATGTCCGCGAGCGCGGAGCGGCCGGTCTGGCCGATGGTCTCGAGCGCGGTGACCGCGAGTGCGGGTTTGGCGGCGGCGGCGTACCGGGCGCCGTCGGCCTGGGAGATGATCACCTGCAGGGAGTGGGCGACGATGTCGTGCATCTCCCGGGCGATGTGGCTGCGCTCGTCGGCGGCGGCGAGCTCGCGCTCCTGCCGGGACTGCACCTCGAGGCGGTGGGCGCGGTCCTCGAGGGCGCGCACGGTGAGGCGGCGGTTGCGCACGACGTCGCCGAACGCCCACGCGGTGAGCACCATGAGCCCGCAGCCGATCGCCATGATGACCATGGCCAGCGGCTCCGCGGGGGAGCGGACGGTGAGGCCGTCCGGGGTGACGAACTGCGCCGGGAACAGCCACACCTTCACCCCGTTGGCCACGCCGCCGACGAGCCCCATGAGGAGCCCGGCCACGGAGATGCTCCGGGGCGCGTTCGCGGCGAGGTTGTAGACGGTGAGCGGCACCATCAGCAGGGACAGGCTGAACTCGGGCCCGGCGAGCAGGTGCAGGACGGCCGCGGCCGTCACGACGGCGGCCGAGGCCACCGGGCGCACCCGACGCACGGCCCACGGCAGGACCATGCCGGCCCCGGCCAGGAGGGAGACGGCCGTCTGCCGGCCCTGGGGGTCGGGGGCGACCATCGGCCCGAGCGCGATCCACGGCAGCGCCACGAGCACGGTGAACAGGGCCGCGGCGGCCATCACGTCCGTGCGCACGGGGTGCAGGCGCGTCCACTGGTCGAGGCGGCGCAGGGGGTTCACGCGGGCCAGCCTAGGCAGCAGGCCGAGGAGCCGGCGTCAGTCCGCGGGATGATCCGGGGCGGTCCTCAGGGCGCGAGAGAGGCGAGGACGTCGGCGGCCGGCGCCTCACGGACCCGGTGCGCCTCGGTGCCGGCCCACAGGTGGACGCGCTCGAGGTCGCCGGCGGCCGCGGCGGCGGCGCGCAGCCCCTTGGTCAGGACGTTGACCTCGGGGTATGCGGCGGGGGCGTCCGGGTGCTCCGCCATGAACGCGGTGGCCAGCGACCGCGCCCACCGTCCCGTGTAGGCGCGGGTCAGGGCGGTGCGGGCCCGGCCGTCGTCGGCGGAGAAGCGTGTCCCGGCCGCACACGCCGTGACGGCGGCACGGTGCGCCGCCGAGGTGCCTGCCTCCGGGGTGAGGAGGAACGCGGTGCCGGCCGCGACGGCGTCCGCACCGGCGGTCAGCAGGGCCCGCACGTCCTGGGCGGTGCCCACGCCGCCCGCGGCCACCACGGGCACGGCGCTCGCGGCCCCCGTCCCGACGACGTCGCGCACCGCCGCCAGCACCGCCGGCAGCTCGGCGCGGGTCGGCTCCGCGGCCGGGTCCGACGTGCCCCGGTGCCCGCCGGCGCGGTGGCCCTGCACCACGAGGAACGCGGTGCCGTGCTCGAGGGCGGCCCGCGCCTCGGTCGCGTCCGTCACGGTGGCTCCGGCCGGGATGCCCGCGCGGGCCAGCCGGGCGAACACGTCCGCGGCCGGCAGGCCGAACGTGAAGGAGACCAGCGGCCACGCCTGCTCCTCGGCGGCGGTGAGCAGGGCGTCGAAGTCGGCCCGTTCGGCGTCCGGGTCCGGGACCACGTCCGCGGCGGTGGGCAGGTCGGCGGCGCCGTCGGCCGTCAGGTCCGCCCGGTACGCGGCGACCGCCGCCGCCCGCGCTGCCCGTGCCGCCTCCGTGCGTGCGGCGGCGGGGATCGCCGTGTTCACCGCGTCCGGGACGAACAGGTTCACGCCCCAGCGGTCCGGCCCCTCCGCGCCGAGCAGCGCGCGCAGCGCGTCCACCTGCGCGCGCATCTGCGTGGCCGTCCGCATGCCGCCGGCGAGGAACCCGCCGCCGCCGGCGCCCACGACGGCGGCCACCAGCTCCGGGGTCGAGGGCCCGCCGGCCATCGGGGCCACCGCCACGGGCACGGGCGGGATCAGGCGGGCGCGGGTGACGTCGTCGCGGGGGAATGGCTGCGTCATGACCCCCAGCGTAGGGGGGAGGGGTGTCGGCCCCACCCCGCGCCTACAGTGGGGCGGGGTACACGAGGAGAGGGAGGTGCGGCGTGGAGGTGCTGCTCGCGCTCTCGCCCATCCTGCTCACCCTCGTGCTGCTGCTCACCCGGCTGCCCGCGTGGGTGGCCCCGGCCGCCGGGACGGCCGTGGCCGTGCTGCTGGCCCTCACGGCCTCCGGCGTAGCCCCGGGCGACCTGGGCGGCGCGATCGGCGCCGGCGTGCCCACGCTGCTCGAGATCCTGGCGATCATCGCCGGCGGCATCACCCTGTCCCGCGTCATGGAGTACTCGGGCGGGCACGCGCGCCTGGCCGCGTGGCTGTCGGCGGGCAACGGCCCCACGATCGCGACCGCGCTGCTCATGGTGCACGGCGTCATCCCGTTCCTCGAGACCGTGACCGGGTTCGGCGTCTCCCTGATCGTGGGCGTGCCGCTGCTGCTGGGACTGGGCTACACGGCGTTCCGGTCCGCGCTGATCTCCATCCTCGCGCTCACCATCGGGCCGTGGGGGTCCATGGCGCCGGGCACGCTCATGGGCGCGCGCCTGTTCGGCCTGGACTTCCGGGAGATCGGGGTCACCGCCGCGGTGTTCAACCTGCCGGCCTGCCTGGTGGCGGGCGTGGCCACGGTGCTGCTGCTGCGCGGGGCGCGCGGCATGCGGGTCGACGCCGGCCCGGCCCGCACGCTGCCCTGGCTCGGCGTCGCCGTGCTCTCCGGGGTCGCCCAGTGGGCGCTGATCCTGGGGGCGAACCTCGTGGTCGGCACCGCGCCGGCGGGCGCCGTCGCCACCTTCGTGCTCACCGTGGCCTGGCTGCTCGTGATCCGCGGCGGCCGGCTGCTGCCCGGACCGGGGCGGGACGTGGTGCCGTACCTGACGCTCATGGCCGGCACCGTGCTGGGCACCACCGTGAAGGGAGCCTTCGGACTCGAGGGAACGGCGGCCCTCGTGGGGACGCCGGCGCTGTGGGCGTTCGTGGCGGTGGGCGTGGGCGTGTGGCTGCTCCCCCTCGACGCCGCCGCCCGCCGCCGCGTCCCCCGCGAGGCCGGGAAGCTGTGGGTGGGCACCGCCATCCCCAACGCGCTCTACGTGGCGTTCGGGCTCATCCTCTCCGCCGGCGGGGTCTCGCAGGCGCTCGCGGGCGCGCTCAGCGGGATGGGGGAGTCCTACCTGGTGGCGATGCCGTTCCTCGGCGCATTCGCCGGCTTCATCACGGCTTCCAACACCGGGGCCATGGCCCTGATCGGCCCCCTGCAGATGGACACGGGCGCCGCGTTGGGCGTCCCCCCGCCCTGGTCCAACGGCCTGCACAACGCGGCCGCCGGCTGGGGCATCGTCGCCGGACCCGCCCGCATCCAGGTGGCCCACGGCATGGCCGCGGGGGCGCAGTCGCCGCAGATGCCCGGCTGGACCGTGACGCGGCGGAACCTGTTCGTGGTGCTGCTGCCGGCCATGCTCGCCGGCATCCTCGGCATGGCTGTCATGGGCTGGTTCCTGCTGCCTCGGTGACGCGCGGCGCCCCGTGGCCCCCCTCACCCCCGTCGGCGCAGGGCGGCCTGCAGCGTCGCGAGCGCCGTGGCCGTCACCCCGCCCACGCCCGCGGCCAGCAGCATCCGCCACACGTCCGCGAGCTCGGTGTGCCGGGACGTGAGCATCAGCGTCGCGACCGTCGCGAGCACGCCTCCGAGGGTCACGAGGAAGCCGGGGCGCTCCTCGGCGGGGGC
>NZ_JABFAX010000013.1:65793-83191 GCF_017168395.1 Micrococcus sp. KRD128
ACCCACGACGGCGTCGCGCCCGCCCGCCGATTCGCCCCTGGACTCCCGCCTGCCGGCGATCCTGCGCGCGGAGCCCGTCTCCCGGCACATGCGGATCGTCCTCTACGTGATCGTCGGGCTCATGGTGCTGGGGGAGATCCTCACCCTGGTGCTGGGGCCCATGGTGGCGGCCGGGCTGAGCGCCGATCCCGAACTCGTGGCCCTCCTCGAGGAGGACGGCGGGCTGACGGGTGAGGGGCGGGAGCCGCTCCTGCGCTGGGTCCTGTTCCTGGCGAGCGTGCTGGTCACGCTGCTGTTCGGGTGGCAGCCCACCCTGGCGGCGGTGCTCGTGCTGCTCGGGAGCACGTTCGGTCTGGTGGGCCTCGTGGAGGCGGACCACGCGCACCTCACCCCGCAGGCCTTCACCGGCGGGGTCATCCTCGGCGCCGCCATGGTGACGCGGTACTCGCACCGGGCGTTCGTCTGGTCCGCCCTGGGCGCCCTCATCCTGCTCACCGTCGCGGGCGAGCTCCTCACGGACGGCACGTGGTCGGACGAGGACGGCCTCAAGGGCGTCATGGTCGTCACGCTCATCCTCGCGCTGTGCGTGGCGGTGCCGGCCTTAATGATCCGCCGGTCCCGGCATCGGACCCGGGACCGCGAGGCGGCCCTGCGCCGGGCCGAGGAGGCCGCCGCCTGCGCCGCGGAGGCCGAGCGGCAGCGGATCGCGGCGGAGCTGCACGACGTCGTCGCGCACGGGCTCACCGTGATCTCGATGCAGGCCGCCATGCTGCCCACCCAGAAGGACCCGGAGAAGCGGGCCGCCGCGGAGAAGGCCATCGAGCAGGCCGCCCGGCAGTCCCTCGTGGACCTGCGCCGCATGCTCACCGCGCTGCGCGGCTCCTCCCGCAACGCGCAGACGGCGGAGGGGGACGCCGTCGTGGACCTGCCGGCCCGCCTCGACGAGTTCGAGGCCCGCCTGCACGCGGCCGGGTTCGCGGTGGAGCGCTCGCTGACCGAGCTGGAGGAGCTGCCGCGCTCCCTGGAGCTGACCGTGCTGCGCGTGGTGCAGGAGTCGGTGACGAACATCCTCAAGCACGCCCCGCGCCGCGGCACGGTGCGCCTGACCTCGGAGCTCGAGGGCGCGGACCGCCTCGTGCTGTGCATCGCCAGCCCCATGGACGAGGGCGAGCCCCGCCGGGACCGCGTGGTGGTCGCGATGGCCAGCGGCTTCGGCCTGGCCGGCATGCGCGAGCGCGTGGCCGTGTTCGGCGGCACCCTCATGGCCGGCCCGCTGGGCGGATGCTGGGTGGTCCGGGCCGAGCTGCCGCTGCGTTGAGCCGGGGCGGGGCCGACGATGGCGGCCCTCAGTCCAGCGGGACCGTCAGCCTCTCGCCGGGGGAGAGGATGTGCTCGCGGCCGGCGATGACCATCGGCACGTCGTGCCACATGCCCTCGCCCGCGGACACCGTCACCTCCCGCTGGGTCATGTGGATGACCACGGGCTGCTGGCGGAACCGGATGGTGAACCGGGCGCCGGGCAGCTGGGCGGGCATGCGGGGGTGCAGCCGGACGACGTCGTCGCGCGTCTCGAGGCCCGCGTAGCAGCGGATCACCGTGTCCACGGTGCCCGCCATCAGGCCCAGGTGGATGCCCTCCTTCGTGGTGCCGCCCTGCGTGTCCGAGAGGTCCGACTCGAGGGCCTCCGTGAACAGGTCCCACGAGCGGTCCGGGTCCGTGCGGGCCGCCACCCACGCGTGCACCAGGCGGGAGAGCGTGGAGCCGTGCGTCGAGCGGGCCTCGTAGTAGGTGACCATCCGCTCGAACGCCTCCTGCGGCAGCTCGTAGCCCATGCGGCGCAGGATCCGGTCCAGCTCCTCGGCGGAGAACAGGTAGCCGAGCATGAGGGTGTCGGCCTGCTTGGAGAGCTTGTAGCGGTTGGTGGCGTCGCCCTCGGCCTGCAGGATCAGGTCCATGCGGCCGATGTTCCCGTACTTGGCGCGGTAGGCCTCCCAGTCGAACTCGAGCAGGTCCTGGTAGCCCTCGAACTGGGCGAGGATGCCGGCCTCCTCGCCCTCCTCGAAGAACGGCACGGTCAGACGGGCGCTGACCTCCTCCCAGCGCTCGATCTCCTCCTCGGAGATCTCCATGAGCTCGGGCAGGCCGTCGTCGATCGTGTCCAGCCAGCGGACCAGGCGGGCGGTCTCCGCGAGCACCCACGAGGTCAGCACGTTCGTGTACGCGTTGTTGCGCAGGCCGGAGCCGGGGGCCTCGGGGTAGCCGTCGTGGAACTCGTCCGGGCCCATGACGCCGTGGATCTCGTAGCGGTCCGTGACGGCGTTGTGCAGGGTCATGGACATGAAGAACCGGGAGATCTCCACGAGCATCTCCGCGCCGTAGTCCGAGATGAAGGAGGTGTCCTTCGTGATCTCGATGTAGCGCAGCACGGAGTAGGCGATGTCCAGGGAGACGTGCCGCTGGTTGTGGGAGTTGTCCGGCATCCACATGCGCGAGCGCGGGTTCCACAGCTCGGTGGGCGTCTCCTCGGAGCCGTCCGCGCCGGACTGCCACGGGTACATGGCGCCGGCCCAGCCCGCGGCCTGGGCGTTGGCGCGGGCCTCGTTGAGACGCCGGTAGCGGTACATCAGCAGGCCGCGGGTGATCTCGGGGCGGCGCAGCGTGAGCATGGGGTAGACGTAGATCTCGTCCCAGAAGATGTGGCCGCGGTAGCCCTCGCCGTGCAGGCCGCGCGCCCCCACGGAGGCGTCCAGGTCCCGGCGGCGGCCGTAGGCCGTCTGGAGCACGTGGAACGTGTGCAGGTTCAGCGCGAGCTGCTGGCGCAGCGACGCGCCGTCCTTGCCCATCGGGACCGCCGACCCCACCGGGGCCGAGTGGCCGGCGGCGACGACGGGCGGCGCGTACTCGCCGCCGGTCTCCGCCGCCGTGGAGCGGCGGTGGTGCCGGTACGGCTCGGCCAGGTCGATGCGCACGGAGAACCGGTCCCAGTTGGTGCCCCAGCGCTGCTCGTGCAGGGTCAGCAGGTTGCGGAAGTTCTGGGCGCGCTGGGCGTCCTTCACCGCCGACTCCCACACGGAGGCGCTGGCGTGGTCGTGGCTCGTGGCGACGGCGGCGACCTTCTCCAGCACGAGCGGCACGCCCTCGTCCACGTGGAGGAGGATGTCCTGGCCGACCACCAGGTCCGAGCCGTCCACGGGGCGGCGGATGGGCTCGTGGTGGCCCACCGGCGCCACCTGGCGGGTGCGGGTGGCCACGGCCACGTGGATGCCGGACTGGTTGGTGGCGGTCTCGAGCAGGACGGTCTCGCCGTCGATCTCCCGGGCCTGGACCGGCTCGAGGTGCTGGTTGGCGAGGGTGCGGTCGTCGGAGACGTTGAGGTTGGCCACGCGGCCCTCGATCTTCGATCGCACCGTGAGGTCCCCGGACCAGTTCTCCGCCACGACGGTCAGCTCGAGCGCGGCGAGGTGCCGGTTGGCCAGCGAGGTGAACTGCCGGGTGTGAACCGTGGTGCGCCGGCCCTGCTCGTCCTCGAAGGTCATGGTGCGGGAGAGCACGCCGCGGCGCAGGTCCATCTCCTGGCCGTACTCCACGAGGTTCTCCTCACCCGGCAGCAGCGGGCGGCCGTGGCGCGGGGTCACCACGAGCGGGGTCCAGTCCTGGATGTTGACCATGTGCTCGGTGTCCACGACCCGGCCCTGGACCATCGAGGTCAGCCGGTTGAACACCCCGGCCATGTAGGTGCCGGGGTAGTGGACGGAGGAGATGCGCGTGCCGGGCACGGCGCCGCGGGTGCCCCAGTACCCGTTGGCCAGGGTGCACAGCACCTCGCGGGTGCCCTCGGAGGCCGGGTCGAAGTGGTCCCAGCGCAGCACCCACGCGGGGTCGAACGGGGTGGTGGTGCGGTCCTCCAGATGCAGGGTCCCGTAGTCCTGGACCACCAGGTGGGCGCCGGCCGCCTTGAGTCGGCCCTTGCCGAGCTCGGGTTCGCGGTCCACGCCGATCACGAGGCCGAAGCGGCCGTCCGCGGCGGCCTTCACACCGGAGACGGCGTCCTCGAGGACCATCGCGTCCGCGACGTCGACGCCCAGCTCGCGGGCGGCCTCCCAGAACATCGCCGGGTCCGGCTTGCCCGGCAGCCCGCGCTCGACGGCGGTGTTCCCGTCCACGATCACGGGGAAGAAGTCCAGCACGCCGCCGGCCGTGAGCACGGCGCGGGAGTTCTTGGAGCTGGTGACCAGTGCGACCGGCACGCCCTTGGCCCGCAGCCGCTCGAGGAGGTCCTGGGCCTCAGGGAACACGCGGACGCCGTCGCGCTCGAGCACCTGCTCGAAGTAGCCCTGCTTGCGCTCGGCGAGGGCGAGGACCGTCAGCTCCGGGGCCGCGTCCGCCTCGGGGGAGTCGGCCTCGGGGACGTGCAGGCCGCGGGAGGCGAAGAACGTGCGGACCCCGTCCTCGCGGGGACGCCCGTCCACGTGGTGCAGGTAGTCGGCGGCGGCGTCGAAGGGGCGCAGCACGTCCGGGTCCGCGGCGACGACGGCGGCGTTGGCGGGCAGCGCGCCCACGGCGGGCAGCGCCCCGTCGAAGAGCTCCTTCCACGCCTGCGCGTGCACGCCGGCGGTGTCCGTGATGACCCCGTCCATGTCGAAGATGACGGCGCGGTAGCGGCGGAGCCGGTGGCGGCGGGCGTTCAGGTCCTGCGGAGCAGCGGGGGTGAGCGTCTGGGACATGGGAACCAGCCTACGGGCGGGGAAGTGGGGCCGCACGGGGAGTGCCGCGGCAATGTTCACCGCAGCGAGCGCGCCGTCGTTCCGGCCGACCGCACCGCAGCGACATCACAGCGGTTCTCAGCTGCGCTGATGTCGTTCCGGTGCGGTGGGTTCCGGGAATGAATAGGGTCGTGCCGACGGGGGCGGAGGTGTGCCCCCGCGCGCCGGAAGCGTGGCCCGGGAACGAGAAGGACAGACTCGGCGGAGATGGCCGGGGGCGCAGGGCTCATGAACTGGGTGAGGAGCAAGTGATGGATGCGAAGCCGACGCGGTTGCGGAAGAAGGCGACGCGGGAGGAGATCCTGGCGAGTCTGCCGGTGCAGGCGCGGGTGCGGCCGGCGCGCTGGGTGTTCCTGTGGGTGCTGCTGGTGGCGTGCACGGCTCTGTTCATCTGGGTGATCTTCCGGCCGCCGGAGGACGTCTCGGCGGGGTTCGGGGTGTGGCGGGGGCTGTCCTTCATCGCTCTGCCGCTGTGCCTGGTGCTGCTGCCGGCGGCGACCATGAGCGTGTTCCGGCCGCGGCATGTGACGTTCGATGAGACGCGGGACTGGTCCGTGGATTGGGCGGACGTGAAGGAGGTCGGCGGTGCTGGGGCGCAGGCGGAGCACACGTTCCAGGTGTGCCTGGTGGTCGGCAAGAAGCTGTGGAACGAGGGGGGTCTGCGGAAGGCCAACCGGTGGGACTCGGGGCGGCCTCTGCAGGGTGGCGGTCTGACGAGCCCTCAGCCGTGCGTCCGGACGCAGCCGGCGCTGGCTCCTTCGGCGCTCACCCTGTTCGAGGTGTTCGACGAGTTGAAGAAGCGGAACCGTCGGGCGGGGAGCCCGCGGTGACGCGCCCCGGCCCCCGTCACCGCCGGGTCACCAGCGTGAGCACCTCCGCGTGCCGGGTCTGCGGGAACATGTCGAACACCTGCACCCGCGCCACCCGATACCTCGGCATCCGGGCCAGGTCCTGCGCGAGCGTCGCCGGGTTGCAACTGGAGTACAGCACGGTGGGCACGCCCGAGCCCTCCAGCGCGTCGGCCAGCTCGGCGCCGATGCCCCGCCGCGGCGGATTCACGACGACGGCGTCCGGGCGGGCCCGCCGTTTCTCGAACGAAAGCGCGGAGGTGGCGTCGCCGGCGGAGAAGCGCACCCGGTCGGCCAGGCCGAGCTCGGCGGCCGTCTCCCGGGCCGCGGCCACCGCCTCGGCGGAGGACTCCATGCCCCACACGTCGCGCACGCCGGCCCGGGCCAGGTGGAACGCGAACCCGCCCACCCCGCAGTACAGGTCCCACGCCGACGCCGGCACGCCGCCCTCGGTAATCCACGCCGCCGCCGTCGCGTACAGCCCCTCGGTCACCGCGGTGTTCGTCTGGAAGAACCCCTGCGGGCGCAGCCGCAGGCCCACCCCGTTGAGCCGCATGGTCAGCGTCGGCCCGCCGGCGAGCACGATCTCCTCGTCGCCCTCGGGCAGGGCCACGTGCTCCGGCAGCAGGTTCGCGCTCACCACGGCCGCGGGCGTCCCGCGCGCCGCGAGGTCATCCAGCAGCCCCGGCACCGCCGCGCGCAGCGCCTCCAGCCGGTCGGCGGAGCGCAGCACGAACCGGACCATCGCCTCCCGGTCCGGGGAGAGCGTCACGATCACGTTCTTCAGCTCGCCCGTGCGGGCGGCGACGTCGTAGGGCTCCAGCCCGGCCGCCGTCACCGCCGCCGCGCACGCCTCGAACACGCCGTCCATGCCGGCCTCGTACAGGCCGCAGTCGCGCAGGTCCACGCCGGCGCCGTCGTGATGGCGGGGGTGCTGCCGCGGGTCCAGGATGCCCAGCCGCGGCGCCGCCGCCGACCCGGTCACCACGAGCTTCGCCTTGTTCCGGAACCCCGCCTCCGCGGAGGCGAACGGCGCGGCCACGACCGTGTCCGCATCGACCGCGTCCACCAGCTCGGCCAGGACCGCGGCCTGCTTGTCCGCGAGCTGCCGGGCGTACGGCACGCCCATCAGCGGGCAGGAACGGCACTCGCCGACGTCGAAATGGGGGCACTGCACGGGCGTCGCCTCAGCCCTCAAGGCTGACCCGCAGGCCGGGCCGGTCCAGGCGGATCGCGAGCTGCTCGAGGGCCAGTTCGGCGGCCGTGGCCAGGTCCGCGTCCACGTCCATCACCATGCCGGTGAGCACGGGCAGGGCGGACTCGAGGTCCTCGGGGCGGGCGAGGGCGCCCAGCGCGGACGCAGCCGACGCGCGGACCTCCGGGTCCGAGTCGGCACAGCCGGCCCGCACCGCGTCCACGAGGGCGCGGTCGACGGCGGCGTCGCGGCGCAGCGAGCCGGCGCGGGAGGCGAGCACGAGGTGGGCCGCCGAGCGGACGTCCGCCTCGGGGGCGGTGAGCGCCCCGGTCAGGGCGGGCAGCGCGCTGCGGTGCCACGCGTGCATCAGGGCCAGGGCGCCGGTCGCGGCGGGGCTGAGGTCGCCGTCGTCGCCGGTGAGGGCGCGGGCGGCGCCCGAGGTGACGTCATCCGGGGTGGCCGCGCCGGTCATCAGGCGCACCGCCAGCCCGGCGACGGCGGCCTCCCCGCGCTCGGCGACGGCGGCCTCGGTGCGGCGGCGCACGCGGTCGTGCGGGGTCTGGGGCTCCGCGGGCAGGGGGAGACGGTCGAAGGCGGTCATGGGTCCATTGTCCCCCGTGCGCGGACCCGCCTGGGGCGCGGCCGGGAGGTTCCCCGCAGACTCCTGGACGGGGCGTGACCGGCCGCACAGGGCCCGGACTCGGGTGATACGTTCGACGGCATGAGACCCCCCGGAGCCCTCGCCCTCGAATTCCGGGCGGACAGCTTCGATCATCCCACCGGCCTGGTGGACGCCGGCACCGTCATCTCCTGGATCGAGAAGGCCGGCTACGCCGTCGCGGCGAGCTGGGCCGGGACGTTCGTGCGTGCCCGCTACATGGGGCACACCCAGTTCCGGCACCCCGTGCCGGTGGACCGCCGTGCCGTGGTGCAGGCGCGCGTGGTCCACACGGACGGCGCCGAGGTGCACGTCCAGACCCGTCTGCTGCTGCCGGAGATCCGCGACGACGACGGCGACCCCGTGGTCGCCACCTCGTCCCTCGTGGTCTACGCCGCGGAGGAGGGCGGGGTGCGCGTGACCGTGCCGGTCTGGGAGCCCTCGACCCCCGGCCAGATCGAGCGCGACGAACAGGCCCGCCGCTCCACCGTGGCCCGCCGCGCCGTCGAGCGCGGCATGGCCCGACTGCCGTTCCCCGCGCCTGGGGAGGCTCCCGAGGAGATGAGCACCCTCGCGTTCCTGGCCCCCAACGCGGAGGCCACCGTGGGCGGCACCATCAACGCGGGCGCGATCCTGCGCTGGGTGGACGAGGCGGCCGCCGTCTGCGCCGCCCGCTGGACCGGCCATGAATCCGTGGTCGCGGTGTTCGGCGGCGGCGTGCGCTTCGTGCGGAACATCCACGTGGGCGACCTCGTGCGCGTGGAGGCCCTCCTGGTGAACACCACGGAGCGGTCCATGCATGTGGCGCTGCGCGTCTACGCGAGCCGACGCACCGGGGCGGAGTCCCGCCTGGTGGCGCACTCGATCGCCGTCATGGTGGACGTCTCCGCGGAGGACCAGGCCCAGCCGGTGCGGCAGTACGTCCCCGAGAGCGAGAGCGCCAGGAGGCTGCAGGAGACGGCGGTCGAACTCGTGCGCATGCGCTCCGAGGTGAGCGCGGCCTGGACCGAGACGCGCCGCTCGCCCTATCCGCGCTGACGGGGCCCTGAGTAGACTGAGCGAATGCGTCGACCGTCCCTGCCGTCCCTGTCCCGCCTGCCGGTCCGTCGTCTCCTCCGGGGAGCGGCCGTGGCCGCGGGCGTCGGTCTCGTGGGACTGCCGCTGACGGTCGCCGCCGGGCTCACCGGCGTGGACATGGTCAAGCGCCGCGGCCGAGTGCGCCGACCCGCGCCGAACCCCGGCGTGTTCGACGCCCACGTGGAGGGCTCCGAGCTGCGCATCTTCACCTCGGGCGAGGACCTCTACAAGGAGATGATCGCCGCGATCGACGGAGCGCAGCGGATCATCAAGTTCGAGACCTTCATCTGGAAGGGCGACCCCACGGGCCAGCGGTTCATGGACGCCTTCAACCGGGCGGCCGCGCGCGGCGTGGAGGTCTACGTCTCCTACGACGGGTTCGGGAACCTCGTGGTCCCGCCCCGCTTCTACCGTCAGCTGGACCCGCGCATCCACGTGTTCCGGCTGCCGGCCTTCGCCCGCCCGATCTGGCGAGGCGTGGTCCGGCACAGCGGGTTCAACCACTCGAAGATCATGGTGGTGGACGACGAGGTCGGCTTCGCCGGCGGCTTCAACATCGGCGACGACTACGCCCGCCTGTGGCGGGACACCCACGTGCGTGAGCGCGGCCCGGTGGTGTGGGCGCTGGGCCAGTCGATCTCCATCAAGTGGAACGCCCACCACCGCGCGGGCGAGCAGATGTCCTGGCGCCCCCCGGACACGTGGGACCCGCGCGTCACCGTGGCCGCGAACCAGCCGCCGCTGCTGGTCTACCCAATCCGGCTGAGCTACCTCGACGCCATCCAGCGGGCGCAGCACCGCATCCTCATCAACACGCCGTACTTCATCCCGGACCAGCAGGTCCTCGAGGCGCTGCTGCACGCGGCCCGGCGCGGGGTGGACGTGCAGGTGATGGTGCCGGAGGACTCCAACCACATCGTGGCGGACTGGGCCTCGCGCGGCTTCTTCGGGCAGATGCTCGAGGCCGGCATCACGATCCTGCTGTACAAGGCCAGCATGATCCACGCGAAGACCGCCACCGTGGACGGCATCTGGTCCACCGTGGGCTCGGCCAACATCGACCGCCTCTCCCTGGGCTACAACTACGAGTCCAACGTGGTGGTCGTGGACCGCGACTTCGCCGCCCGGATGGAGGAGATCTTCGCCCTCGACGCCCAGCAGGCCGTCCGGATCGACACCCCGCGCTGGGAGGACCGTCACGGCCTCGCCCGCGTGGTCGAGGCCCTCCTGGTCCCGCTGCGTCCCCTGCTCTGAGGGGCCCGGGCGCTGAGCCAGACGTTTCTGCGGTTCTGACGCCCGATCCGCAGCAGAAACGTCTGGCTCACGCCCCCGGCGACGTCTCCCGATCGTGCCGTCCCTTCGCGTCCCACGGCGAACACCCCGACCTCCCCGCCCGCGGCTGGGGCACAATGAACCCGGCCCCCTTCGGCCCACCTCCCTGCGGCCCACGCGGCCGTGCGCCCATCCCGACTCCCTGGGAGCCCCATGCTCTGGACCCTGCTCCGCCGTCACGGGCGGCGCTATCGCGGCGCCGTCGCCGCCGTCGTCGTGCTGCAGCTGATCAGCACGCTGGCCATGCTGTACCTGCCCAGCCTCAACGCCCGCATCATCGACGAGGGCGTGGCCCGCGGCGACACCGCCCGCATCTGGGACATCGGCCTCGTGATGCTCGGCGTCGCGCTGGTGCAGGTGGTCGCCGCGATCGCCGCCGTGTGGTTCGGCGCGCAGGCCTCGATGGGCGTCGGCCGGGACCTGCGCCGCGCCGTCTACACCCGCGTGGACGCGTTCTCCGCGGAGGAGCTCGGCCGCTTCGGCGCCGCGACCCTCATCACGCGCGGCACCAACGACGTCAACCAGGTCCAGATGCTCACCCTCATGGCCCTGAACTTCATGGTGGCCGTGCCGATCATGGCGGTCGGCGGCATCATCATGGCCATCCGCGAGGACCCGGGCCTGTCCTGGCTGGTGTGGGTCTCCGTGCCGGTGCTGCTGGTGATCGTGGCGTGGATCGTCGCGCGTCTCATGCCGCTGTTCCAGCGGATGCAGGACAACATCGACGACGTCAACGGCGTGATGCGCGAGCAGATCCAGGGCATCCGTGTGGTCCGCGCGTTCGTGCGCGAACGCCACGAGACGCGCCGGTTCACGGACGCCAACGCCGCCCTGACGGAGACGTCCGTGCGGATCGGTCGGCTGTTCGTGCTGCTCGGCCCGGTCATCACGATGATCCTGCACCTGGCCACCGCCGCCGTCCTGTGGTTCGGCGGCGAGCGCGTGGACGCGGGGCTCGTGCAGGTCGGCGCGCTCACCGCGTTCATGCAGTACCTGCTGCAGATCCTCATGGCGGTGATGATGGGCACCTTCATGATGATGATGCTCCCGCGCGCCGTGATCTCCGCCCGCCGCATCGGCGAGGTCCTGGACACCGTCCCCACGCTCGGCGAGCCAGCCCGCCCGGTGGCCCCCGCGCGTCGCGACGGCGCCGTGGAGCTGCGCCACGTCACCTTCCAGTACCCCGGCGCCGAGGCGCCGGTGCTCGACGACGTCAGCTTCGCCGTCGCCCCCGGCACCACGACGGCGATCATCGGCTCGACCGGCTCCGGCAAGTCCACACTGATCAGCCTGCTGCCGCGCCTGTACGACGCGACGTCCGGCGAGGTGCTCCTGGACGGCGTGCCGGTGACCGACCTGGCCCGGGCCGAGCTGACGGAGGCCGTGGCGCTCGTGCCGCAGAAGCCGTACCTGTTCTCGGGCACCGTGCGGGAGAACATGCAGTTCGGGGCCCCGGACGCCTCGGACGAGCGCATCTGGGCGGCCCTCGAGACGGCCCAGGCCGCCGACTTCGTGCGCGCCCGCACCACCGGCAAGGCAGAGGCGGCGGCCTCCGGTCTGGACTCGCGCCTGTCCCAGGGCGGCACGGACGTCTCCGGCGGCCAGCGCCAGCGCCTGTCCATCGCGCGTGCCCTCGTGGCCGAGCCGCGGGTCCTCGTGTTCGACGACTCGTTCTCCGCCCTGGACGTCACCACCGACGCGCGGCTGCGGGCGGCGCTCGACCGCGCGGCGGCCGGGGTGACCCGGATCGTCGTCGCCCAGCGGGTGGCCACCATCACCGACGCCGACCAGATCATCGTGCTGGACGAGGGCCGCGTGGTCGGCCGCGGCACCCACGCCGAGCTGCTGGCGGACAACCAGACCTACCGGGAGATCGTGGACTCCCAGCTGACCGCGGAGGACGTGGCATGAGCGAGCACCTGACCGACGAGGAGATCCTCGAGATCCAGGAGCAGGGCGCCACCGACGACTGGGGCGACGGCCCGGCCCGCAGGGCCAAGGCGTTCTGGCCGTCCGCGAAGCGGCTCCTGAGCCTGTTCCGCACGGAGAAGCTGGGGCTGGCCGTCGTCGCCGTCATGGTGCTGGTGGCCGTGGTGTTGAACGTGTGGGCGCCGCGCGTGCTCGGCCAGGCGATGGACGTGATCTTCGGCGGCGTGGTCTCCGCGCAGATGCCCGGCGGGCTGAGCCGCGAGCAGGTCATCGACGGGCTGCGCGCCCAGGGCGAGGACCAGGCCGCGGAGATGCTCTCCGGCATGGCGTTCACGCCGGGCGAGGGGATCGACTTCACCGAGCTGGGCCGGCTGATCCTGATCGTGCTGGCCATGTACCTCGTGGCCCAGCTGTTCATGTGGCTGCAGGGGCGTGTCCTCAACGACCTCGTGATGCGCCTCGTGTTCCGCCTGCGCGAGGACATCGAGGCCAAGATCAACCGGCTGCCGCTGAGCTACTTCGACCGTGGGCAGCGCGGAGATCTGCTCTCCCGCACCACCAACGACGTGGACAACGTCCAGCAGGCCCTCCAGCAGGCGTTCGCCTCGCTCGTGTACTCGGCGCTGACCGTGATCGGCATCGTCGGCATGATGTTCTGGCTGTCCTGGCAGCTCGCGCTCATCGCCCTGATCGCGCTGCCGGTGGCCGGCGTGGTGGTGGGCGTGATCGGCAAGAAGTCCCAGGCGCTGTTCTCCGCGCAGTGGCGGGAGACGGGCCGGCTCAACGGGCACATCGAGGAGTCGTTCACCGGGCACGAGCTGGTGACCGTGTTCGGCCGTCAGCGGGACATGGCCGCGCGCTTCGACGAGCGCAACGAGGAGCTGTACGAGGCCGCGTTCAAGGCGCAGTTCTACTCGGGGATGATCATGCCGATCATGCAGTGGGTGAACTGGCTGGGCTACGTGGGCATCGCCGTGGTCGGCGGGCTGCGCGTGGCCAACGGGCAGATGACCCTCGGCGCCGTGACCGCGTTCATCCAGTACTCGCGCGAGTTCAACCAGCCGCTCGGGCAGATCGCCGGCATGTCCAACATGCTGATCTCCGGCGTGGCGTCGGCCGAGCGCATCTTCGAGCTCCTCGACGAGCCGGAGGAGACCCCCGACGGCACCCCCGCCCGCACTTTCGTTCGGGAAACGGCGCCCTCCGAGAGCGCTTTCGTTCGGGAAACGGCGCCCTCCGCCGCCTCCGGGCCCGACGGCGTCGCCCACCTCCCGCGCCCGCTGCGCGGTCGCGTGGAGTTCGAGCACGTGCGCTTCTCCTACACGCCGGAGAAGCCGCTCATCACGGACCTGAACCTCGTGGCGGAGCCGGGGCAGACGGTCGCGATCGTCGGGCCGACCGGCGCCGGCAAGACCACCCTGGTCAACCTGATCATGCGGTTCTACGAGGTGGACGGCGGGCGGATCCTGCTGGACGGCGTGGACACCCGCACGGTCAGCCGCGGCGAGCTGCGCGCCGCCACCGGCATGGTGCTCCAGGACGCGGTGCTGTTCGGCGGGACCATCCGGGAGAACATCCGCTACGGCCGGCTCGACGCCACGGACGAGGAGGTCGTGGCGGCGGCGAAGGCCACCTACGTGGACCGGTTCGTGCACACCCTGCCCGAGGGCTACGACACCGTGATCGAGCAGGACGCCGCCAACGTGTCCGCGGGCGAGCGGCAGCTCATCACCATCGCCCGTGCGTTCCTGGCCCAGCCGTCCATCCTGATCCTGGACGAGGCCACCTCCTCCGTGGACACCCGCACCGAGGTGCTGGTCCAGGGGGCCATGGCGGCGCTGCGCAGCGACCGCACGAGCTTCGTGATCGCCCACCGCCTGAGCACCATCCGGGACGCGGACGTCATCCTCGTGATGGAGGACGGCGACATCGTGGAGCAGGGCTCCCATGACGAGCTGCTCGCCGCGAAGGGCGCCTATCACCGGCTCTACATGAGCCAGTTCCAGGGCGGGGAACAGGCGGAGGAGCAGGACGACGACGGCGCGCCCGCCGCGCGCGAGGACGCCCGCTGAGGCCGGGGCGGGATGGCGCCGGCGCCCAGCCACTGGCCGCTGGCCGCTGGCGTCGCTGCGACACGGGACCACCCCATGACCTTCTCGATCCAGGCGCCGGTGAGTTTCACGAGCCCGCACCTCTCCGGAGCCGGAGGTGTACGAGGCTAGGACGCGCGGCGGTGACGGGAGTATCGAAGCCCGATCGTCGGGCCACCCCTGCCGGTGTGGCCGCGCTCATTCGTCCCCTGAGATTGCGCATCCGTCACGCGCAGGACCCTCTTGACTCGCTGGTGGGGCACGTCTGTGGACCGACCGAGAATTCTCTGGACGCAGGGCGAGCGCCTTCATAGAGTGTGATGTAGATCATGACTGAGCGTGAACCATAAGGAGGGGCGACATGGGTATGAAGCAGCGGAGTTCTAAGGTCGGTGCCGGCGTGCCCGTCGCTGGACTGTTGGCCGTCTCCGGTGCGGTGCCAGCGCAGGCGCTGACGGACTCCGGTCGGCAGGACTGCAGCGCAGGACTCCTCCTGTCGGGCACCTACGGCTACTGCTACTACCCGTACTGACTCGCCGGCACCGATGACTTCATCACGCATTCCTGCGACGGCCGCCCTGGTGGCGGCCGTCGCCCTGACCCTCACCGGCTGCGTCGGTCGGGAGTCTGCGGGCCTCGGCGGTTCATCCACGGTCGCCGCTCCCCCCACCGCGACGGCCGAGAAGACCTGGGACGCCTCGCAGTGGGTTCCCACCGAGAGGATCGAACCCCTCCTGACGACGGAAGCGGAGAAGGAGCGCGCCTACCGTGAGCAAGTCGCGCGGCACGCTCAGGGGGCGGGAATGCCCGCGCCGCCTCAGGTGGAGCGCTCCGGGTGGTACGCCACGTCCCTCGAGTCGGACCGCATGGTGTCCACATGCCTGGCCGAGGCCGGGTGGCCGAACTCGGTCGGTCCGACCGGGGGAATTCAGATCGACACCCCACCTGAGTCCCAGAGGTCTGCTTTCGAGGCGGCCTACGTGACCTGCTACGCACAGCACCCGGTGGATCCGAGCTACACCCAGGACTGGACCGATCCGCAGCTCCGCCTCGTCTATGACTACTGGGACCAATACCTCATCCCGTGTCTCGAAGCCTACGGCTACACGGTCGACACCTCCGCGCGCCCCTCCAAAGAGGCATTCGTCTCCGCGTTCTACACTCCAGGCCGCCACCAGTGGTGGCCCTTCGCGGACAGCATGAGGGGCGTGTCGGCAGAACGCCAGGCCGAGGTCGCGCAGACATGCCCGGAGCTTCCGCCGCAGGATGTCTTCTGGGGGTCATCCGGATGAATCGCCCCGCCCGCTGGGCCGCCCTCGTCCTTGCGCTCGTGGCCGTCGCCGCGCTCGCCTTCTGGGCCGGCCGGGTCACGCTCACCCCTCCGGCTCAGGCCGAGCAGCGTCCGGCCGCGAGCGCCCTCGTCACCGTCGCCGAGCAGGAGCTCGGCCGCGTCATCACCCTCGGCGTCTCCGTGTCGCGCGAGCAGACGCCGGCGGCGGTGAACGCGCTGACCGGCGTCGTCACCCGGGCCGGAGAGTCCGGCGAAATGGCTGCCGGGGAGGTGCTGTACGCCGTCGCCCAGAAGCCCGTGCTCGTCCTCCAGGGCGAGCTTCCCCAGTGGCGCCCTCTCGGGGAGGGCACTTCCGGCGACGACGTCGCCGCGTTCCAGCGCATGCTCGCCGCCACCGGCGCGAAGGTGGAGGCCACCGGCACGTGGGACGAGGCCACCGCGGGCGCCTGGGACGACTGGCTCACCGAACGCGGCTACCCCGCCGCGGACACCGTGGAGCTCGGCCAGCTCGTGGTCCTCGAAGCCCTCCCCGCGCCCCTCAGCGTGGACGCGAAGACCACCGCCGTCGGCACCACCCTCGCCGGCGGCGAGAACGTGGTGGCCCGCCCCGGCGACCAACCGGACTTCGCCCTCGAGGTCAACCAGGAGCAGGCCGCCCTCATCCCGGCCGGCACCCAGGTCACCGTGCCCCACGGCGAACACGAATGGAAGGCCGTCGCCGGCGAGTCCACCTCCGACGAGCAGGGCCTGATCCGCATCACCCTCACCGCCCCGGACGGCGGCGTGGTCTGCGGCGAGGACTGCGACGCCCTGCCCGCCGACGCCACCACCTCCCTGCTCTCCCAGGTCAGCGTGGTCCCGCCCGTCTCCGGGCCCGTGGTCCCCGTGTCCGCCCTGCGCACCCAGCCAGACGGCGCCGCGACGGTCACGGTGGTCCGGGACGGCGCCGCGGAGGACCGCACCGTCACCGTCCTCGGCTCCGCCGACGGCCTCGCCGTCGTGGACGGCGTGGACGCCGGCGAGCAGGTGCGCGTGCTGAACGGCACCCGATGACGGGGCCCGCCACCCCGGGCACGCCCGCCGCCCCCGTCGTCCTGTTGTGGGTCATGAGGTTCTTGCCACGGGGTACGGGCTGAGATGAGACGAGCGGGCCCCTGCCGCAGGATGGAAGTTCCTCAACAACCCACCTGCCAGAAGAGACCCGCTCATGACTCACGCTAACGCACCCCTGACCCCGACCGGCCGGCTGCGCATGGTCCAACGCCACCTGCACGACGGGATCCCGCAGGCACACGTGGCCGCCGAGTTCCGGGTGAGCCGGCCCACGGTGGCCACCTGGGTCGCCCGCTACCGCGCCCAGGGAGAAGCCGGCCTTCAGGACCTGCCCAGCCGGCCGCACCGTTCACCTGCCCAGCTCGATCCGGTCCTGGTCGCCCAGATCCACGCCCTGCGGCGGGAGCGCAAGTGGTCCGCACGGCGCATCCATCACCACCTCGTCTCCGAAGGCCACCAGCTGTGCTTGCGCACCGTGGGGAGGTGGATGCACCGGCTGGGCATCTCCCGGTTGCGAGACCTCGCGCCCACGGGTGAGGACCTGCGCCAACGACCGCAGAAGATCACCGCCCGCGGCCCGGGGCACATGGTGCACCTGGACGTGAAGAAGATCGGGCGCATCCCCGAGGGGGGCGGCTGGCGTGCTCACGGCCGGGACTCCGAGAACGCGCGAGCGGCCAAACGCGGGCCTGGCCGACGGGGCGGGTACACCTACCTGCACTCGGCGATCGACGGGTACACCCGCCTGGCGTACACCGAGGCGTTGGAGGACGAGAAGGCGGTGACCACGATCGGGTTCTTCTGCCGGGCCCGCGCGTTCTTCGCCGCCCACGGGATCCGGATCGACAGGGTGATCACGGACAACGGCAACAACTACCGGGCCGTGGACTTCACCGCCAAGGTGGTCTCGCTCGGGGGCCGGCACCACCGGATCCGCCCCTACACCCCGCGTCACAACGGGAAGGTCGAACGCTACAACCGGCTGATGGTGGACGAGGTCCTCTACGCCCGCCCCTACTCCTCAGAGCAAGCTCGGCGTGAGGCCCTGGCGGTGTGGGTGAACCACTACAACTACCATCGGCCTCATACCTCCTGCGGGGACGCCCCGCCAACCTCGTTGGCACCGGCCCGAGTCAACAACGTCATGCCCTCCTACACCTAG
>NZ_JABFAX010000013.1:83291-87009 GCF_017168395.1 Micrococcus sp. KRD128
TGTTGTGGGTCATGAGGTTCTTGACACGAGGCACGGGCTGAGATGAGACGAGCGGGCTCCGCCCCGCAGGATGGGAATTGCGACATCCACTCATCCGCGGAAGGAAGCCCGCTCGTGACTCACGCTAACGCACCTCTGACCCCCACCGGCCGGCTGCGCATGGTCCACCGCCACCTGAACGACGGGATCCCGCAGTCCCACGTGGCCGCGGAGTTCCGCGTCAGTCGGCCCACGGTGGCCACCTGGGTCGCCCGCTACCGTGCCGAAGGCGAGGCAGGACTGCAAGACCGCTCGAGCCGGCCCCATCGCTCACCTGCCCGGCTCGACCCCGCGATCGTGGCCGAGCTGGAGGCCCTGCGCCGGGCCGAGAAGTGGTCCGCCCGGCGCATCCATCACCATCTGGTCGGCGAGGGCTACCAGGTGTGTCTTCGCACCGTGGGGCGATGGCTGCACCGGGCCGGGATCTCCCGCCTACGGGACCTGACCCCAGCCGGAGAAGACCTCCGCCGGCAGCCGGCCCGGAGGATCACCGCGAGGGGGCCAGGGCACATGGTGCACCTGGACGTGAAGAAGATCGGACGCATCCCTGAAGGGGGAGGCTGGCGCGCCCACGGAAGAGACAGTGAGGCAGGGCGTGCTTCCAAGCGGGGGTCTGGCCAGCGGGTCGGCTACACCTACCTGCACTCGGCGATCGACGGGTTCACCCGCCTGGCGTACACGGAGGCGCTGGAGGATGAGCGGGCGGTGACCACGATCGGGTTCTACTGCCGGGCCCGCGCGTTCTTCGCCGCTCACGGCATCACCGTGGACCGGGTGGTCACGGACAACGGGAACAACTACCGGGCCGTGGACTTCACCCGGAAGGTGGTCTCTCTCGGGGGCCGGCATCACCGGATCCGCCCCTACACCCCGCGCCACAACGGGAAGGTCGAGCGGTACAACCGGCTGATGGTCGACGAGGTCCTCTACGCCCGCCCGTACTCCTCAGAGCGGGCTCGGCGTGAGGCCCTGCAGGTGTGGGTGAATCACTACAACTACCATCGGCCGCATACCTCCTGCGGAGAGGCTCCTCCGGCCTCGTTGGCCCCGGTGCGTGTCAACAACGTCATGCCCTCCTACACCCCTCGACCCCCGCCGCCCCGAAGGAGCAGTGAGATGACGACGACCACCGACCGCACCGACACGATCTCCCGTCCCGCCGACGTCGGGACCACCGACTCGGAGGTGCCGGCCACCGCGCACCCGGCCGACCGGCCCCAGTTCCTCGCCGCCCGCGCACGGCTGGCCCCCGTGTTCGCCTGGCTCGCCGAGACCGCCGCCGAGCGGGACCGTGAACGCGTGACCGATCGCGAGGCCACGGACCGCCTCGCCGCCGCCGGCTTCCCGGGCCTGCGCGTGCCCGAGGACGCGGGCGGGGCCGGACTGACGTTCCCGGAGGCCGCGCGCCTGTACGTGGAGCTCGCCGAGGCCGACTCGAACGTGCTGCAGGCCCTGCGGGTGCACATGGTGAACGTGGAGACGGTGCTCGGCTCGCCGGACGGACCGCGCCGCGAGCGGTGGCTGCACCGCTTCGCCACGGGTGAGACGGTCGCGAACGCGACCACGGAGATCGGCAACCGCACCGGCCACTACGAGACCCGCCTGACGACGCGTCCGGACGGCTCGGCGGTGATCAACGGTCGCAAGGCCTATTCCACCGGGACGCTGTACGCGGACTGGACGATCGTCGTCGTCGAGGACGAGGACGGTGCCGAGCGCGCGGCGACCGTGCGCTCGGACGCCCCCGGGGTGACCCTGCACGACGACTGGGACGGATTCGGTCAGCGGCTGTCCGCCTCGGGGACCACGGAGTTCACGGACGTGGTGGTGGATCCGGAGGAGCTCACGCCGGTGGGCCAGTCCCTGGACGACGGCTCGTCGATCTTCGCCTCGCAGGCGATCTTCCAGTTCGTCCACCTGGTGGGCCTGACGGGCATCGCCCGCGCCGTCGTGCGCGACGCGGCGGCCTATGTGGCCGGGCGCACGCGCGGCTTCTCCCACGGTGCGGCCCCGCGGCCCGGTGACGATCCGCAGGTGCTGCAGGTGGTGGGTGAGCTGGAGGCCGCCGCGTTCGGGGCGCAGGCGGCGCTCGACGCCGTCGTCGGGCCCCTGGATCGGGCGCTGCGGGCCGAGGCGGCGGGCGCACCCCTGGCCGAGGCCGAGGTGGACGCGGTGTACACCGCCGTCTACGCCGCCCAGCAGGTGATCGCCCGGGCCGCCCTCGACGCGGCGACCCGCCTGTTCGAGGTGGGCGGGGCCTCCGCGACCCTGCGCACGCGCGGGCTGGACCGGCATTGGCGCAACGCGCGGGTGCTCGCCAGCCACAACCCGCTGATCTACCGCGCCCGACTGCTCGGCGACCGGGCCGTCAACGGCACGCCGCTCGAGCGCCACTACCGGCTGGGCGGCTGAGGCGTCGGCCGGTGCGCCGCCGGCCGGCGACGCGCGGCGAAGCCCGTCAGGCCAGGCCGCGCGCCGCGTGCCAGGCGGCGATCCGCTCGAGCGCCTCCTGCACGGCGTCCGGGCCGGCGGCGAAGGAGAGGCGGACGAACTCGGGCCCGTGGACGGCGTCGAAGTCGTCGCCCGGGGTCAGCGCGACGCCGGCCTCCTCCAGCAGGGCGGCGCAGTAGCCGACGGCGCTGCCGAACTCCGCCAGCATGCCCGGGGCGAGACGGGCCCAGAGGTAGAAGGCGCCGTCGGCGGGGGCGGCGTCGGCCCAGCCGAGCCGGGGCAGGGCGGCCAGCACGACGCCGCGCGTCGCCGTGAAGCCGCCGGCCTGCTCGGCGCAGAACGCGTAGGACTCCTCACTGAACGCGTGGACGGCCGCCTCCTGGGCGGCGGCGGGCGGGCAGAGGGCGACCGAGCCGGCGAGGCCGTCGACCGTGGTGGCGAGGTCGTCCGGCAGGAGCATCCAGCCCAGCCGCCAACCGGGCATGCCCCAGTACTTGGAGAACGAGCTGACCACGAGCGCGGTGCGGGAGGTGCGCCATGCGCAGGCGCCGGGCCCCTGCCCGTCCGTGTGCACGATGCCGTGGTAGATCTCGTCCGAGACGAGCCGCACCCCGCGTTCCTCGCACCAGCGGGCGAGCTCGGCGAGCTCGTCGGCGCTGACCATCGTGCCCGTGGGATTGGCCGGGGAGGCGAGCACGAGCCCCGCGACCGGGCCCTCCGCGAGAGCCGCCTCCAGGTGGGCGACCGTGGGCTGGTAGCGGGTGCCGGCGTCGACGTCCACGTCCACCACCTCCACCCCGAGCGCCGTGAGGATGTTGCGGTACGCCGGATAGCCGGGGCGGGGCAGGAGCACGCGGTCCCCCGGGGAGAACGCCGCGAGGAAGCCGAGCATGAACGCCCCCGAGGAGCCCGTGGTGATCGCGACCTGCTCGGGGCGCACGTCGAGCCCGTACCAGCGGCGGTAGTGGCCGGCGACGGCGGCCCGCAGCTGCGGCAGGCCCAGCGCCGGGGTGTAGGTGAGGGCACGGCCGGAGGCGTGGACGGCGGCGGCCGCGGCGTCGACGGCGGGCGGGGCACCCCCGCCCGGCTCCCCCGCGCACAGGCTGACGACGTCGTGGCCGGCGGCACGCAGCTCGGCGACCCGGCCGAGGATGCTCATCACCGTGAACGGCGGCACCTGCGACCGGGCGGACGGCGCGAAGGCGGGGGCGGCGGTGCTGGCGGGGGC
>NZ_JABFAX010000013.1:87109-100042 GCF_017168395.1 Micrococcus sp. KRD128
AAGAGACAGGTGCTGGCGGGGGCGGGGGCACTGGAACGGGACGGGCGACGCATGGCCTGAGGCTACCCCCCGCTTTCGTTCGGGAAACGGCGCCCCGGGGAGGACTTTCGTTGACGAAACGGCCGGGCGGGCCGCCGTTTCCCGAACGAAAACGTCTCGACACGCCGCCGTTTCCCGAACGAAAACGTCCGGCCCGCCTCGCGCGGCCCTCACTCCTCGGCGCCGAGCAGCTCCCGGATGTCCTCGGCGGTGAGGGAGTCGGTGAAGGCGCCGGCGCCGGAGTCGTCGGACTCGTCCATGAGCGCACCGAACAGCTCGGCCTTGCGCCGCTGCAGCTCGAGCACCTTCTCCTCGATCGTCCCCTCGGACACGAGCCGGTAGACCATCACGGTCCGCTCCTGCCCGATCCGGTGCGCCCGGTCCACGGCCTGCGCCTCCGCGGCGGGGTTCCACCACGGATCCATGAGGAACACGTAGTCCGCCTCGGTCAGGGTCAGGCCGAAGCCGCCCGCCTTCAGGGAGATCAGGAACACCGGCGCCTCGCCCTCGCGGAAGCCGCGGATCACGTCGGCGCGCCCGCGCGTCGAGCCGTCGAGGTACGCGTGCTCGATCTCCAGGTGGTCCAGCTCCTCGGCGATCACCCGCAGGAAGCTCGTGAACTGGCTGAACACGATCACGCGGTGCCCCTCGCCGATCACCTCGGTGAGGTCGTCGAGGAACCGCTCGAGCTTGGAGCTGGGCACGGAGGCGTACTGGTCGTCCACGATCTGCGGCGCCAGCGCCAGCATCCGCAGCAGCGTGAGCGACTTGAAGATGGTGAACCGGTTGCCGTCCATGTCCCCGAGCAGCCCCAGCACCTTGCGGCGCTCGCGCTGGAGCACGCGGTCGTAGAGCTTGCGGTGGGCCGGCTCGAGCTCCACCTGGAGGATCTGCTCCTGCTTGGGCGGCAGGTCCTTCGCCACGAGCTCCTTGGAGCGGCGCAGCATGAACGGGCGCACGCGGCGGCGCAGGGCCGCCATCCGCTCGGGGTCCTCCCCGGTCTCGATGGGGGTCACGTAGGTCTCGCGGAACCGGCGGTGGCTCGGGAACAGGCCCGGCACGACGACGCCCAGCAGCGCCCACAGGTCGCTGAGGGAGTTCTCCATCGGCGTGCCGGTGATGGCCAGTCGGAAGGGGGCGCGCAGGTCGCGTGCCACCGTGTGCACCTTCGCGGCGCGGTTCTTCAGGAACTGTGCCTCGTCGAAGACCACCCCGCCCCAGTCGAGTCCGCCGTACTGGCCGGCGTCGATCCTCAGGAGCGTGTAGCTGGTGACCACCACGTCCGCCCCCGCCACCTCGTCCGCCACGGCGGTGCCGCGCTTGCGGGTGGTGGTGTCCAGGACGCGCACGTCGAGGTCCGGGGTGAACTTCTCGGCCTCGGCCGCCCACACGGACACCACGGAGCTCGGCGCGACCACGAGGAACGGCGGCCGCTCGGGCCGGGCCTGGCGTGCGTGGGCGAAGAGCGCGAGGGTCTGGACGGTCTTGCCCAGGCCCATGTCGTCGGCCAGGATCCCGCCGAGGTCCTGCTCCCACAGGAACGCGAGCCAGCGCAGGCCCTCCTCCTGGTAGGGGCGCAGGTCGGCCTTCAGGCCGGCGGGGCGCGGGGCCTCGGGGAGGCGCTCGACGGCGGCCAGACGCCCGACGGCGGCGGTCCACTCCGGGTCCTCGTCCACCTCGTCCGCGAGCTCCTTGAGGTCCTCCCAGAAGCCCACCTGGTGCCGTGAGACGGGGGTGTGCTCCGGGGTCCACTCCTGCAGGGTGGCTGCCTCGGAGAGCAGGGCGCGCAGCCGGTCGAAGGCGGGGTGGTCGAGGCCCAGGTAGGAGCCGTCCGAGAGGATCAGCGTGGTCCTGCCCTGCACGAGCGCGGTGAACAGCTCCACGAACGGCAGCACGTGCCCGTCCACGGAGACCTGCACGCCGAGGTCGAACCAGTCGTTCTGCGTGGCCTTCGTGCCGACCTCGATGCGCGGGGCGGCCTTCAGCTCGCGGTAGTCGGGGCGGTCGCCGGTGACGTCCACGCGCACGTGGTCGGCGCGCTGCAGCAGCGGCAGCACCTGCTCGGAGAACCGGGCGGCGCCCACGCCCTCGAGGACCTGCTCCTCGGCGCGGCCGGCGCGCGGCCAGAGCTCGGCCACGGCGCGCAGCACCGCGTCCTCGTGCCGGGTGTCCCGCAGGGGGTCGCCGCCGGCGTCGAGGCCGAGCTCGCGAGGCGGGTCGAAGTAGAGCCAGGACCAGCGCAGCACGAGCTCGTGGTCGGGCCGGAAGTCGGCGCGCAGCCGCAGCACGGGCGGCTCGAACTCGGGCAGCTCCACGGAGGCGTCGCCGCTGGCCACGGGCAGGGCGCCACGCAGCCGCGGGTAGATCCGGCCGAGGAACTCCTCGCGGTCCGCGGCGGGCACCCGCACGGGCCCGCCGGCGAGCACGAGCTGCTGCACGGCCTCGGGGACGGGGCGTTCGGCGGGGATCAGGTGGAGCACGGCCTCCTCGTCCGTGAGCTCCACGCGGTAGAAGCCGATGCCGCCCACGGCGTGCACACCGCTCAGCCCGGGGCCGGGCGGGGCCGGGTCCAGGGCCGGGGCCACGTCCAGGCCGCCGTCGGGGGCGCGGGTGACGTCCAGCCCGACGGCGGCGGGCGCCTCCAGCACCACGTCCGTCAGCAACCCCAGCGGCACGAGCTCCACCCCGACCTCGCGGGCCTCCGCGAGCAGCTGCCAGATCCGCGGGGAGTCGAAGACGTGCAGACCGAACCAGGCGTCGCCCGGGTACGAGTCCTCGGCCTGGACCTGACGCCAGATCAGGCGCATCGCCCGCTCCTGGGCGGGGGCGAACTCGGCGCGCGGGAACTGGAACGCCTTCCACGTCAGCCCGCCCTTGATCCACGTCCCCTTGGCCCCGCGCTTGAGCGGGCGCACGGTCACGTACAGCGGACGGCCCTCGCGCACCTGCTCCTCCCCGGCCGTCGCCGGACCCCACTGCTGGAACGCGTTGCGGGAGGACTCGGCCACGAGCTCCACGCCGATCGCCAGCGCGGGCGGCGTGCCCAGCCGGCGCGGACCGTCGAGCCCGGCCAGCGGCTCCATGACCCGTCGCCAGTCCAGGCCAGCAGCGGGTGGGGGCGCCGCCCCGTCCGCGGCCGGGGCGTCGAGGCCGGCCGGGCCGCCGTCGTCGTGGCCCCGTCCGGCGGGCGCGGGCAGCGCGTCCGCCGTGGTGACCATCTCGGCGAGCTTGCGGCGGGCGTCGTCGAGGGCCTGGTCGGCGTCGAGGCGGACCACCTGGTAGAGCGCGGCGGCCACGTGCTTGCAGTCCGTCCCGACCGGGCACGTGCAGCGCCCGCCCACCGGCTCCATGAGGGCGCCGGCACCGTCCTCGGCGGCGTCGTCATAGGCCTCCTGCAGCTGCACCTGCACCCGGTAGGGGCTGGGCGCGGTGCCCTGGACGGAGGCGCTCAGGCGGCCGGTGGCGGCGTCGTAGCGCAGGCGCCCCACGGCGCCCGACGCGGCCACGGCGAAGCCGCGGTCCGCACTGGTGGGCCCGACGACGGCGCGGATGGCCTCGGTGCGCAGGTGCGGCAGGACGTCTCCGGAATCTGCAGTGGCCATAGCGAGCAGTCTTTCACGGACCGTGCCGGGCCCGCTCCGACCGACGCCGACCCGGTGGCACGCCGACCACCCCGTTCCCGGGTCCAACACCCGAGACCTTCAGGCCGGCCCGCCCCGGACCCTAGAGTGCGCCTATGGCGTCCACACAGCCCTCCCCCGTCCACGCCGGTGCCACGCCGGCGCCCCACACCTCCCCCCTCGGCCTGTCCCTGCCGGAAGGCCGGGGCCGTCGCGTCCTCGTCACCGGTGCCACCGGGTACGTGGGCGGGCGCCTCATCCCCGAGCTGCTCGCCGCCGGCTTCGACGTCCGGGCCGGCGCCCGGAACCCCTCCGGCCTCGCGGACCGGCCGTGGTCGGACAGCATCGAGGCGGTGGAGCTCGACCTCACCGAGGCGGACCTCGTCGAAGCCGCCATGCAGGACGTGCACACCGTGCTCTACCTCGTGCACTCCATGGGCGGGGGCGGCGACTTCGTGGCCCAGGAGCAGCGGATCGCGGACATCGTGGGCACCGCCGCGGACACGGCCGGCGTGGCCCAGCTCGTCTATCTCTCCGGCCTGCACCCGGACACGGTCCCCGTCGCGGAGCTGTCCGACCACATGCGCTCCCGCGCCCTCGTGGCCGAGCGTCTCGAGCGGGCGGCGACCCCGGCGCTGACGTTCGAGGCCGGGGTGATCATCGGCTCGGGCTCCACCTCGTTCGAGATGATCCGCCACCTCTCCGAACGGCTGCCCGTGATGCCCGGCCCGTCCTGGCTGAAGAACCGGGTGGAGCCGCTGGCCATCCGCGACGTCCTGTACTACCTCCTGCAGGCCTGCGCCCTCCCGGAGCCCGTGCAGCTGAGGGCCCAGATCGGCAACGGGCACCCCCAGTCGTTCGCGAGCGTGCTGGTGGACTACGCCCGTGCCGCCGGCCTGTCCCGGCGCATCGTGATCCCCACCCCGTTGCCCTTGAAGAACCTGGCGGGCTTCTGGATCGGCACGGTGACCCCCATCCCGGTCGGGGTGGCCCTGCCCCTGGCCGCATCCCTCGCCGAGGAGGCGGTCGTGGAGGACCGCTCGGTCCGCGACCTCATCCCGGACCCGCCGGGCGGGCTGACCTCCTACATGGACGCCGTGCGGCTGGCGCTGAAGCGGGAGAAGGAGGGCCCCCTGGACGTCACCTTCGACGCGGACCTCCAGAGCTCCGCGGACCCGGCCGCCCCCCTGCCCTCGGATCCCGAGTGGGCCGGCACCACGGTCTACACGGACGAGCGCGAGCGCGAGTCCGACCTGCCCGCGCAGGAGGTGTGGCCGGTGATCGAGTCGGTGGGCGGCGCCAACGGTTGGTATTCCACCCCGCTGCTGTGGAAGATCCGCGGGCTGATGGACAAGCTGGCCGGCGGGCCCGGCCTGACCCGCGGCCGGCGGGACCCGGACCACCTGCGACGCGGCGACGCCGTGGACTGGTGGCGGGTGGAGGACGTGGAGCCGGGGCGGCGGCTGACGCTACGGGCGGAGATGAAGGCCGGCGGGCGGGCTTGGCTGCAGCTGAGCACCGAGCCGCGGGAGGGCGGAGGCTCCGTCTACCGCCAGCGGGCGGTCTTCATGCCGGACGGCCTGCTCGGACGCGCCTACTGGACCGCCATCCTGCCCTTCCACGCCGTGGTGTTCCCGGAGATGGCCGCGAACATCCTGGCCGAGGCCCAGCGCCGGCACGACGGCGGCGCGCGTCCCCGCACCCGCGGCCTGCTGCGGCCGCTGGTGGACCGCCTGCCCCTGCGTCGCAACCCGTTGGACAGGCGAGCCCGCGACGCCGACGGCGCTCAGTCCCGGGACTGACCGACGGGACCACGCGCTCAGCGGGACCGGGGACGTGCCCGGGCCGCCCGGCGCAGCCACCGCCGCCCGGGGGACAGCCGGGCCCAGTTGACCTGCAGGGTGGTGACGGCCATCCGGCCCTGCCGCACCCGCTGGCGCAGGGAGTGGAAGATGCGCCCGGCGACCTCCACCCGCAGGTCCGGATCGAACCGGATCCGGCGGCCGGCCAGGGCCAGCTGGAAGGACAGGTCCAGGTCATCGTGCACGTCCCCGCGCTCGCGGTGGACCCGGGTCCGCACAGCCTGCCACGCCTCGGCGCGCAGGGCGCAGTTGGAGCCCCAGACGGGGGTGGCCGCCACCGCGGCGCCCGCCCCCCAGCGGTACGCGCCGGTGTAGAGCGCCGCCCGCACCCGCCCCCGGAGGCCGGGCTGGTCGTGGAAGGTCCCCGGCCCGGTGAGGGCGTCGAGCCCGGAGTCGGCGTCGAACCGGGCCACGATCCGTTCGAGCCAGTCCGCGGGCATCCGCGTGTCGGCGTCACAGCGCACCAGCAGCTCCCCGACCGCGGCGTCCAGGCCGGCGGCCGCCGCGGCCGGGACCCCGCGGCGCGGCTCGTGCACCACCCGCGCGCCGGCGGCGCGGGCGAGCACCGCCGAGTCGTCCACGCAGCCGTTGTCCACCACCACCACCTCCAGCGCCGGCCGGCTCTGAGCGGCCAGCAGTGCGAGGCACACGCGCAGGTGGTCGGCGTCGTCGAGCACCGGGACGACCACGGAGACCGTGGGGCGGGCCGGGGTCACCGGGTGCGCTCCCGGCGCACGGCGAGGGCGGCGCCGACCCCGGCGCCGACGAGATCGGCGGCGAGGTCGCCGATGGTGTCCGTGTAGCCCACACCGATCTCGGGGGTCACCGCCGTGTGCCCCCACCATTCGGCCAGCTCCCACACCACGCCCAGGGCCACGGCGGCGGCCGCGATCCCCAGCCCGGCCAGGCCCCGACCGAGCAGCGCCACGGCCTGCCCGGCCTCGGTCCCCCGACGCCGGAGCCACGCCCCCACCACCAGTGCCGTCAGACAGGCGACCACGGCGGAGGCGGCGGCGTGCACGAGCAGGTCCAGCCACGGCACCCGCGGGTAGAGGCCGATGACGCTCAGCCACCCGGCCAGCAGCAGGACCGTCTGCGCGGCCCAGTCCAGGGCGCCGCCCGGGGCGAGCCAGCGGGTGAGCCACTGGGAGCCGAACACGAGCAGCATCGCCGCCGCGGACGGCCATCCGGCGTGCGCCGCCGCGAAGGGGACGAGGATCAGGCCGAGCGCGCGCAGCAGGTCCGCGGGGATCAGCGGCAGCATGTCAGCGATCGTCCGGGTGGGGGCGGCGTCCCAGCCGACGGCCGCGCCGACCGGCACGAGGACCGCTCGTCAGCAGCAGCCAGAGCGCCGGCAGCAGCAGGGCGGAGCCGAGCGGGTAGGCGAAGTCCTCCACGGGCGCCAGGCCCACGTAGGCACCCACCAGCAGCTCATGGCCATAGTCGAAGAGCCCCGCGGCGATCATCACGTTGTCGAAGACCGCCGTGAGCACCCACAGGGCCACCAGGGTGGCCGCCACGGCCCGCAGGTGCCCGCCCCGCACACGGCCCACGAGGGCGGCGCCCACGAGCACGGCCAGCGCGGAGCCCACGAAGACGAGGACGAGGTCGAGGAAGGTCACCGGCTCCCCCGGTCGGTCGGATCGGCCGGCGTCGCGACACGTCCGTCACGTCCCCGGCCGCGCAGCAGGCGCAGCGCCCCGGTGAACAGCACCATCGTGATCTGGCTGAGGAAGAGCAGGAAGAACCCCTCCTCCAGGGGCAGCTGAGGGGCGAGCATCACCCCGGTCATGTAGGGCGACTGCCGGTGCAGGAACACGCCTTCGGCGATCCCCCACAGGTCCCAGGCGAAGAAGTAGGCCACCCCGGCGGCCAGCACCAGCAGCGCCGGGAGCGGGCGATGCCACAGGAACAGCTCGAAGCGCCGGTCCACCAGCAGCATGCAGCCGATGACACCCAGCAGGGCCAGCAGGTAGATCATCCCGCCGCCCCCCGGGTCAGCGCCCACCCGATCAGCAGCAGGGTCACGAGGAAGCCGGTCACGTAGTTCAGGGGGAGGAACAGCTGCCAGCCGCGGTGGGCCGCGCCCGAGGTGGCGTCCGTGATGCGGCGGAAGCGCAGGGTGTTCACCACGTAGGGCACGGCCAGCAGCGCCGCGAGCGGGCCCGGCGGGTCGGTGGCCAGCAGCAGCAGGCCCGCCGCCGCGTACAGGCCGGCGGCGAGCAGGACGGTGCGCCGAGCGCCCAGCACGGTGGCCACCGAGGCCAGGCCCCCCTCCCGGTCCGGCACCACGTCCTGCACCGCCCCGAACATCTGCGAGGCCATGCCCCACAGGAAGAACGCCCCCAGCAGCGCCGCCAGGGCGGGCGTGGGGGTCGCCCCGGCGAGCACGAGGCCGTAGACCGCGGGGGAGACGAAGTGGGTGGCGGAGGTGGCGGCGTCCAGGAAGGGCCGCTCCTTGAATCTCAGCCCCGCCCAGGAGTACGCCACCACGGCGAACAGGCTCACCGCCAGCACCAGCACGGCGGCCCACTCGCCCCGCACGGCGGACCAGCCCGCGAGCACGGCCACGAACGGCACGGGCAGCAGCACCGACCACGCCAGCACCCGGCGGCGCACCGCGGGGTCGCCCAGCACGGAGCCCTCCACACCCCCCTTGCGGGGGTTGCGCAGGTCCGAGGCGAAGTCGAACACGTCATTGATGCCGTACATGGCCAGGTTGTAGGGCACCAGGAAGAACACGACGCCCAGGACCACCAGCCACGCGGGCAGCCCCCCGGTCAGGATCGCGGCGGCGGCGAACGGGTAGGCCGTGTTCACCCAGCTGACCGGCCGGGACGCCCAGAAGAGGGTGCGGATCATGTGCCGCTCCCCCCGGGGCCCGCGGGCCGGGCCCTGCGCGCGTCGTGGCGCAGTTCGTCCCGGACCACCTCGGCGGAGATCAGGCACATGGGCACCCCGATGCCCGGGCGCACCGAGGAGCCCGCGTACATCAGGCCGGCCACGTCCGCGTCCCGCACCGAGGGGCGGAACATGGCCGACTGCGCCAGCGTGTGCCCGGGGCCCAGCAGCGAACCCCGCCAGGCGTGCACGTCCGCGGCGAAGTCACCGGGCCCGTAGGTGCGCCGCACCACGATGCGCTCGGCCAGGTCCGGGATCCCGGCCCAGCGGGCCAGCTGGTCGAGGGCCCGGTCCGCCACGGCCTCCACCTGGGCGTCCCCGGCGCGGTCCACCCGCCAGCCCTGGCCGTCACGGACCCGGATGCCGCCGCGCCCCCACCCCGGCTCGGCGGGGGCCGGGACGAGGATGAAGAGGTTCTCGTCGCCCTCCGGGGCCACGCCCGGGTCCGTGGCGGAGGTGCGCGAGACGTAGATCGACGTGTCCGCGGCGAGGTCCTCCCCCCGCTCGATGCGCCCGAAGTTGTCCTCCCAGTCGGCCGTGAACAGCAGGGTGTGGTGGGCCAGCTGGGGCAGGGATCCGCGCACCCCCACGCACACGAGCACGCCGGAGGGGCCGGGGTCGCGCCGGTCCCACGTGGACTCCGCGACGCGCCGGCCGGGAGGCAGCAGACGGGTCTGCACGTGGTGCAGGTCCGCAGCGGCCACCACCACATCGGCGTCGTGGCGTCCCACGGCGCCATCGGCGGACCGCCAGGCGACGCCGGTCACCCGGCCCGGGCGGCGACGTCGGCCCCGGTCCCCTCGCGGGCGGCCGGGGATCGGCAGCCGGTCGCGGAGGCGTGCCCCCGCGGTGGGCGGGTCCGCGACCTCCACGGCGGTCGCCTCGACCCCGGTGCGGATCTCCACGCCGGCCTCGCGCACGACCTCCGCCATGGCGTCCACGAGGGCCGCGAACCCGCCGAGGGGGTACTGCACGCCGTCGGCGAGGTCCAGATGGGACATCAGGTGGTACATGGCGGGGGCACGGTCGGGGGACGTGCCGAGGAAGACCGCCGGGTAGCCCAGGATCTGGCGCAGCCGGGGGTCCTGGAAGCGGGCCGCGACATGGGAGCGCAGGCCCCCCAGCAGCTGGGGCCCGAGGGCCGGCAGGGCGCGCAGGACGTCCGGGTGGGCCAGGACGGCCGGCCGGCGGAAGTCCGTGTAGAGGAAGTGGTCCTTGGCGAGCCCGTAGATCCGGGACGCGGAGTCGAGGTAGGCCCGCAGCCGGCGCCCGGCGCCGGGCTCGAGGGACTCGAACAGCGTCTCCGCGTGGCCGGTGCGCACGTCCACGGGAGGCTCCTGGAGGTGCCCCTCGAAGTACACCCGGTAGC
Source organism: Micrococcus sp. KRD128 (assembly GCF_017168395.1). Classification (NCBI taxonomy): domain Bacteria; kingdom Bacillati; phylum Actinomycetota; class Actinomycetes; order Micrococcales; family Micrococcaceae; genus Micrococcus; species Micrococcus sp. KRD128. Next base: position 96,901 of record NZ_JABFAX010000013.1, read on the forward strand.
CGGGGTCCAGGCGGCGCAGGTCCAGTCGTTCGGCGGCGGAGGTCCCCATGAGGCGGAACCAGCGGTCGATCACCTCGGGCATCAGGTACCAGGAGGGCCCGGTGTCGAAGGTGAACCCCGCCTCGGACCAGCGTCCGGCACGGCCGCCCAGGACGGCGCCGCGCTCCAGCAGCGTCACCCGGTGCCCGTCGCGGGCCAGCAGGCCCGCCGTGGCCAGTCCGGCGAACCCGCCGCCCACCACCACGGTGCGCGGGCCGAGAGCGGTGTCCGGGGCGTTCATCGGCGACCTCCCCGGCGGCCACGGGCCAGGACGCGGGCGGCGATCCGGGCCTTCTGGCGGTCCGGCACCCGGACACGGCGGTGGGCCAGCTCGGCCGCCGGGGTCGCCTCGATCCGGTCCGCCAGGGCGGCGAACAGTCCGTGCGCCAGGGCCACGGCGCGCCCGGCCCCGGGGTCCAGGGCACGGATGCCGGGCAGGGCGGCGTCGAGGTCGGCGCGGACCTCGGCCACGAGTTCGGCCTTGCGGGCCTCGGTGAGCACACCCGGTGCGGCACCGGGCAGGTAGGTGCGGCCCAGCTCGTGGTGGTCCGCGGCCAGGTCCCGGAGGAAGTTGACCTTCTGGAACGCCGCCCCCAGCCGGGAGGCCTGCGCGCGCAGCTCCTGCCGCTCGCCCGGGGTCCGGACCCGCGTGCCGGGGAGGGAGAGGAAGACCTGCAGGCACATCAGTCCCACCACCTCGGCCGAGCCGTGGATGTAGGCGTCCAGGGATTCGGCGCCGTGCTCGCGGATCCCCAGGTCCGCGCGCATGGAGGCGAAGAAGGGACGGGTCAGCTCCGGGGTGATGCCGTGGCGACGGGCCACGTCGGCGAAGGCGTGCAGGACCGGGTCGGTGGCGAAGCCCGACGCCATCGCGGCCTCACACGCCCGCTCATAGTCGTCCAGGGTGGCGCGGACCCCGGCCTCGTCGAGCCCGGCGGCCACCGCGACGCCGTCGACCACCTCGTCGGCGACGCGGACCATGGCGTAGATCGTGGCCACGTCCTGGCGGGCCTGCCGGGGCAGGGTGCGGCAGGCCCAGGAGAAGGACGTGGAGTAACGGCGGATCACCTGGGCCGCTGCGGCGTGGGCCGTCCGCGTATACAGCGCGGCAGGGCTCGGGGCGGGCGCGGCCATCTCAGGACCTCCGGGGCAGCACGGCGTGGCAGGCGTCGGCGAACTCCGCCCGGACCGTCTCGTCCAGGGGCAGGGCCGCGATGCGCTCGCGGGCGCGGACGGTGAGCTCGGCGGCGACGTCGAGGGCGTGCTCCCGGGCGCCGGCCTCCTCCAGGGCGCGGCGGGCGGCCTCGATGTCCGCGGGGGTGGCCGGGCCCGCGTCGAGCAGGGCGCGGACGGCGGGGATGCGGCGGCCGTGGGCGGTGAGCACGGTGGCCTTGCCCTCGCGCAGGTCGCCGTCGGCGGACTTGCCGGTCTCCCCGGGATCGCCGAACACGCCGAGGACGTCGTCGATCACCTGGTAGGCGGCGCCGAGGTCGGCGCCGGCCTCGCCCATCGCCCGGGCGAGGTCGGGATCCGCCCCGGCCAGGAGGGCGCCGGCGCGCAGGGGCGCGCCGACCGTGTAGTGCGCCGTCTTGAGCCGTTGCATGGCGAGGATGCGGTCGGGATCGGGCTCCTCACCGGTGTGGCGGGACAGCCCCAGGAGCACGTCTTCGAGCTCGCCGGCCGCGGTCACGGCGGCGGCGTCGAAGACGACGGCGGCGGCCTCGGCGGCACGGGCGATGTCGGCGGCACAGGTGGCGGCGAGCCGGAACGCCTGGGTGAGCAGGACGTCCCCCGCGATGAGGGCGACTGCGACCCCGGCGTGGGCGGCGTCCGCGGCGGGCACCCCGCGGGCCTCGAGGCGGTGCCGGGCGGAGGCGTGCACGGCGGGTTGGCCGCGCCGCAGCGTGTCCCGATCGATGACGTCGTCGTGGACGAGCAGCGCGGTGTGCAGCAGTTCGAAGGCGGCCCCGAGTCGGTCGACGGCAGCGCGGCCGGACGGAGGGACCGGGTCGGCGGTCGCCAGGCGCCAGCCGAGCTCGACGAGACGGGGGCGGATGAGCTTGCCGGCGCCCACATGGACGTGGAGCGAGTCGAGCAGCTCGGCGAAGGCGGCGGATCCGGGTGCCTGGGCCGCGGCATGTCGGAGCGCGGCGTCCAGCTCGGCGGTCAGCCCGGAGAGCGCGGCCTCGCCGCCCGTCCTCGCTTCACCCATGGCGCCTCCTCGGTGGCGGACACGACGCGGCACCGACCGCCGCATCTGTTCGACCGTCTAACTTCTGGACGCAGAAGAGACTACGGCCCGCGCCGGTCCCGCGTCCATGCGCGGCGGTCCCGGGTGACGCGATCTCACGACGCACGGGGCCGCCGCCGGGATCAGGCATCGGCGGACGCCGTCTCCAGGGTGATCTCCGGGTCCACGATCTGACCCTCCCACTCACCGGAGACCCCGTACACGACGCAGTGCTTCTCGTCGGTGCCGTAGTTGCCCAGCTCGGAGGAGGTCAGGACGGCCCCGTTCAGCTGGTCCTCCTTCTCCTCGCTCAGGCGCTGGGCCTGGGCGGTGCAGGTCTGGGCGGCGGCCGGGTCGGCCTCCTCACCCTCGGCCACGGCCGGCACGGCCCAGAGGTACTCCGCGGTGTGGGCGCCCTCGCAGTCGGTGGTCTCGAAGGAGGACAGGTCACGGGCGCCGAGCGGGGCGGTGAAGCACGTGCCGGCCTCGTAGTCGGCCGGGGCCGCGGACAGCGACGACGCCGAGGCGGACGACGACTCCGAACCCTGCGCGGACGCGGAGGCGGGCGCCGACGTCGAGGCGGACGCGTCGGCGTCGGACGAGTCCTGACCGCCGCACGCGGTGAGGGCCAGCAGCGCGGCAGCGGACAGGCCGGCGAGACGGGCGGAACGGGACAGGGCGGCGAAGGCCATGGGGTGCTCTCCTCGAGTGATGTGGGACGCGCCGGGGTGTGGCGTCGACCTCAGCACTCTAGCCACGCCCGGCCGTCGAGATCGGGCGGAGGTGACGTGGCCCACATCTGATGGGCGGCCCGGCTCGCCTGCCACACTGAGAGGAATGCAGACCCCGGCCACGCCCTCCCCGCACGACCGC
>NZ_JABFAX010000013.1:100142-130965 GCF_017168395.1 Micrococcus sp. KRD128
CCGCACGACCGCCCCTCCCCCGTCGCCCGACCGTGGATGGCGGTCTCGGACGTCCCGGTCGCAGGACCCGACGACGTCGAGCGCGTGGTCCTGCTGTCCCCGGAGGGCGAGGCCGTGGGCACGGAGGCCAAGGCCACGGTCCACCGCCGCACCGAGGACGGCGGCACGCCCCTGCACCTGGCCTTCTCCTGTCACGTGTACGACGAGGCCGGCCGGTTCCTGCTCACCCGCCGGGCGCTGGGCAAGGCGGCGTTCCCCGGGGTGTGGACCAACGGGTTCTGCGGGCACCCCGGCCCCGGCGAGTCCCCCGCGGAGGCCGTGCTGCGCCGCGCCCCGCAGGAGCTGGGCGTGGAGGTGTCCGACGTCGTCGAGGTGCTCCCCGACTTCCGCTACCGGGCCGCAGACGCCTCCGGCATGGAGGAGCACGAGATCTGCCCGGTGTTCCGGGCCCGGATGCACGGCGACCCCGCCCCGGAGCGGGACGAGGTCGCGGAGTGGTGCTGGGTGGAGCCGGCCGATCTGGCCGCCGCCCTGGCCGCCGTCCCCCGGGCGTTCAGCCCGTGGCTCGTGGAGCAGTGGCAGCAGGGGGCGTTCGACCCGCGGTGAGCGGCCGGAGCGGCGACGCCGTGCGGGCCGTCAGCGGGCGTTGACGTCGTCGAGGTGGGCGGCGGTGGACTGCACGGCCTCGTCCTGCGCCGGCTCGGCGTCGCCCTGCTGGCCCTGCTGCTCCTCGGCCAGGCGGCGGACCTCTGCGATGTCGAGGCCCTTGACCTGGTCGAGCAGCTGCTCGAGCGCGGTGCCCGGCAGGGCGCCGGCCTGGGAGAACACGAGCACACCGCCGCGGAAGGCCATGAGCGTGGGGATGGAGGTGATGCCGGCCATCGCCGCCAGCTGCTGCTGGTCCTCCGTGTCGACCTTGGCGAACACGACGTCGTCGTGCTTCTCCGAGGCGGCCTCGAACACGGGGGCGAACTGGCGGCACGGGCCGCACCAGCCGGCCCAGAAGTCCACGAGCACGGTGTCGTTCTCGGCGACGGTGGAGCCGAACTCCTCGAGGGTCAGGTCCTGGGTGGCCACGGTGGGTCCTTTCGTCAGCGGGGCCGACGCGTTCACGCCGGCGATCGTCCTGCCGACCACAACGGACGCCCCGCCGCACCTATTCCGCCCCACCCCGCTTTCGTTCGGGAAACGGCGGCGTGTCCCGGCACTTTCGTTCGAGATACGGGCGCCTTCCACGCACTGTCGTGGCCGAGACGGGAGCCGTCGTCGTCGCTTCCTAGACTGACCGCATGACCGCCACTGCCGCCCTGCCCCTGCTCGTGCTCAACGGCCCCAACCTGAATCTGCTCGGCACCCGCGAGCCCGAGGTCTACGGCACGGCCACCCTCGACGACGTCCGTGCGCTCACCGAGGCCCGCGCGGCCGAGCACGGGCTGACCGTGGACTTCCGACAGTCCAACCACGAGGGCGAGCTCATCGACTGGATTCAGGAGGCCCGCACCTCCCACGCGGGCGTCCTCATCAACCCCGCCGCGTACTCGCACACCTCCATCGCGATCCGCGACGCCCTCGCCGCCGTCGACCGGCCGATCGCCGAGGTGCACATCTCCAACATCCACCGGCGCGAGGCGTTCCGGCACCACTCGCACGTCTCCGCCGTCGCCGACGTCGTGATCGCCGGGGCGGGCGTCCAGGGCTACGCCCTCGCCGTCGACTGGCTCGCCGCGGCTGTGCGCCGCTGAGCGCTGGTCAGGACCCGCCTGGCCGTGCCTAGGGTCGGTAGTACGAGCCGGTGGCCGCATCAGGGCGCCGGCACCCGACGACGAAGGAGTCACGCCATGGGCACCCAGGATCCCCGCGCCCGTCTGCTCGAGAAGCTCGCGAAGGTGAACGTCTGCATGCTGACCACCGCTGAGCAGGACGGCACACTCGTCACCCGCCCGATGGGCCTGCAGCAGGCCGAGGACGGTGGCACGCTCTGGTTCCTCACGCGTGCCACCTCCGACGTCGCCGCGGACGCTCCGCAGCGCCCGGTCAACGTCGCCGTGCAGGACAAGGACTTCTGGGCCTCCCTCGCGGGCCACGGCCAGCTCGTCCGCGACGACGCGCGCAAGAAGGAGTTCTGGAACCCGGCCACCGAGGCGTTCTTCGGTGAGGGCTCGAGCCCCGAGGATCCGCAGATCGTGCTCGTGCGCGTGGACGTGGACACCGCCCAGTTCTGGGAATCCCCGGGCGCGGTGGCCACCGCCGTCGAGCTGGTGAAGGCCAAGGTCACCGGCGGGACCGCCGAGCCGGGCGACAGCGAGACCGTCCGGTTCTGACGGCGCCGCCCGACGCCGGCTCCGCGGCGTGCCCGCGGACGGGCCGGTGAGCGGACGGGACGAGGGGCGGCCCCGGCATCACGCCGGGGCCGCCCCTGTTCTCGTCAACGAAAGCACCGCTGGAGACGCCCGTTTCGTCAACGAAAGCGAGCGCCGCGCGCGGGGCTTCGGCGGGTCAGTCGACGTCCTCGGCCGCCAGCTGGCCGCATGCGCCATCGATCTCCTTGCCGCGGGTGTCGCGCAGGGTGGTGGGGATGCCGGCGGCGTTGAGCCGGTCCACGAACTCGCGCGTCACGTCCTTCTCCGAGGCGGTCCAGATGGAGCCCGGCGTCGGGTTCAGCGGGATCGGGTTCACGTGCACCCAGCCCTTGCCCCGGGCGTTGAGCTTCTTGGCCAGCAGGTCGGCGCGCCACGCGTGGTCGTTCATGTCCTTGATGAGCGCGTACTCGATGGACACCCGGCGGCCGGTGGCCACGAAGTAGTCGTACGCGGCGTCGATCGCCTCGTCCGCCTTCCAGCGCGAGTTCACGGGGATCAGCTCGTCACGCAGCTCGTCGTCCGGCGCGTGCAGGGACAGCGCGAACGTCAGCGGCACCCCCTCCTCGGCCAGCTTCCGGATGGCCGGCACCAGGCCCACGGTGGACAGCGTGATGTTCCGCGCGGACATGCCCAGGCCCTCAGGCGAGGGGTCCACCATGCGGTGCACGGCGGCCATCACGCGCTTGTAGTTGGCCAGGGGCTCACCCATGCCCATGAACACGACGTTGGTGACGCGGTCGGCGTCGTGCCCGCCGTCCTTGCGCTTGCCGCCCAGTCCGCCGGCGGCGATCACCTGGTTGGCCAGCACGATCTGCTCCACGATCTCCGCCGTGGACATGTTGCGGGTCAGCCCGGCCTGGCCCGTGGCGCAGAACGGGCAGTTCATCCCGCAGCCGGCCTGGCTGGACACGCACAGCGTCACGCGGCCGGGGTACCGCATCAGCACGGACTCCACGAGCGCGCCGTCGAACAGCCGCCACAGGAACTTGACGGTGTCCCCGCGGTCGGTCTCCATGCGCCGGACCTCGGTGAGCAGCGGCGGGAAGAACGCCTCCGCGATCGCCTCCCGCTTGTCCCTGGGCAGGTCCGTCATCTGCTCCGGATCGGTGGTGTAGTGCTCGAAGTAGTGCACCGAGAGCTGCTTGGCGCGGAACGCCGGCAGCCCGATCTCCTTGGCCTTCTCCTGCCGCTCCTTCAGCGTGAGGTCGGCCAGGTGGGTGGGCGGCTGGGAGACGCGCGGCTGCTTGAACTGCAGCTGCGGTCGGCCGTCCGGGCCCATCGGCTGGGTCCAGCCCTCGGTCTTCGGCATCACCTGGGGGCGCTCGGCGGTGGCGGCCTCGCGGCGCTTGGGCGCGGAGAGCTGGTGGCCGACGCCGGCGCGGCGCATGCGCTCTCGGTCCTCGGCGAGCTGGCGCGCCTCGGACTCGTCGATCAGGCCGCGCTCGGGGCGGCCGAGGGCCGGCTTGCCGGCGCGGTCCCTCTGGCGGTTCGGGGTGGGCTTCGATCCGGGGCGGCGGGGCTGGTAGTCAGACATCGGCACCATTCTCCCAGACGGGGCGGACTTCGCGGCGGGTCGCCTCCACGTCGACGGCGCCGCGCGGCTCCGGCGTCCGGGGCAGCCCCCGCAGGACCCAGCGGACGACGACGCCGCGCACCGTCGCCGGCAGCGGCCGGTACAGGGTGCGCGCCAGCCCCCAGAAGCGTGCCTCCCGGACGGAGTCTCGCCCGGTCCAGGACCAGCCGAGGCCGGCGCGCACGCGCCCCGGGAGGAGGCCGGCGGTGACGAACCGGGCCAGGGGCAGGGCCGCGCGCAGTGGCAGGGGGACGCCCTGGCCGGAGAACAGGTCGGCGGCGATCCGCCGCGCGTCGTCCGTGACCTCGAGCCGGGCCACCCGGTCGTCCCAGTAGGCCGCGAACGCCGCGCGGTCGGCCGGCCAGGCGGAGGCGGGGACCTCGAGGCTCGTGGCGAGCGGGGCGTACCCGCGGTAGAGGCGGTCGGCGTCCTCGGCGTCGAGGGCCCCCCACACCCGGCGGCGCACCTGCTCTCCCATCGCGTAGAGGGTGGCGGCCACCCAGAGCTGGGCGTCCGGGTCGGCGGCGTCGTAGGGGTGGCCTCCGGCGTCGACCCCGCGGACCGGGCGGTGCGCCGCCCGCACCCGCTCGACGACCGCGTCGCGCACCGGCGCGGCCTCGGGGAGGGTGACCGCGTAGATGTAGGCGAGCGTGTGGCGGAGCCGGCGCATCGGGTCCTCGGTGAACCGGGAGTGGACGGCGACGCCGGCCCCCACCGGCTGGTGCGCCACCTGGAGCAGGATCGCCGCACCGGCGCCGGCGAGGATCACGGCCTCGCGGGCGAGGGCGGCCGCGGAGGTCGGGGCGGAGTGGCGGTCGGGGCGCATGGTCCCAGCCTCGCACCGGGTCGAGCGGAGGGGCAGGGGGCGAAGATGAACGGCGCTGTTCACCTTCTGTTCATCTTGCTGTCGGCCTGGCGCTCGTGGCACCTCGACACGAAAGCCGCGTGATTGCGCCGATTCAGCGCTGTGCAGACCTGCGCGACAGGGTGTTACAGGTCACGTCGGTGAACGCGGAGTTGCACGCCGGGAGAAAATCTGTAAACTTGTTCACAAGCAGTTCACCCAGCGTTTACTGAACGCGAGGTCGGGACTCCACCGAACCCACCACCCGCGGCCCCGCCGCGACGATCCGCCGGACTCGTGGTCCGGCAACCGAAGGAGGTGCTCACCGTGAGCATCAACACGACCAGCCACCACCTGCCCGCCGCACCGAGCGCCCTCATGCAGCGCCACGTGCTCCAGCACGTCGAGGAGACCCTCCTCCGCCGTTTCGAGGGCACCGTCACCGCCGAGACCGTCCGCTCGGTCGTCCGCGAGGTCGTCGCCGACCTCAAGCGCGGCGCCCGTATCACCACCTTCCTGCCGGCCCTCGCCGAGCGCGAGGCCGCCCGCCGCCTCCAGGCCGCGACGCCGGCCCACGAGGCCATGGCCGTCGCCGCCTGATCCCTCACACCGACGCGACGACCCGTCGGCCCGCCCCGCGAGGGGCCGTGGCCGGCGGGTCTTCTCGCCTCCCAGGACGCTTTCGTCCGAGAAACGGCGTGAACGCTCCGGGGCGCCGTTCCATCGCCGCCCACACGACTCCGAGGTGCGGCGCCGTTTCTCACACGAAAGCACCGCGACACGCCGCCGTTTCCTACACGAAAGCGTGGGTGACGCGGACGGGGGGCACGGCGCGGGAGGCCTCAGTCCTCGGCGACGCCCAGCGCCCGGCGCATCGGCAGGAACTTGGCCCGGATCTCCGTGACCTCCTCCTCGGGCACCGCTCCCGGGACCATCCCGCCCCCGGCCTGCAGCCGCACCCCGCCGGGCACCTGCTGGCCGCAGCGCAGCGCCAGGGCGATCTCGCCGTCGCCGTCCTGGTCGAGCCACCCGACCGGCCCGGCGTAGCGGCCGCGGTCCACGGGCTCGACCTCGGCGATCACCCGCACCGCGTCCGGCGTGGGGGTCCCGCCGACGGCCGCCGTCGGATGCAGCGCGGCCACCACGTCCAGCACGGTCCCCCGCCCGTCCCGCAGCCGGCCGCGCACGGACGTGGCCAGGTGGTGCACGTTCGGCAGGGTCAGGACGGTGGGTGCGGGGTCGTCGTCGGCGAGGTCGACGACGGGAGCCAGCGCGTCCAGCACCGACCGCGCCGCCCAGCGATGTTCCTCCGCCAGCCGCGGATCGGAGGCCAGCCGCTCCCGCAGCGCGGCGTCCTCCTCCTCGTCCGCGCCGCGCGGCATGGACCCCGCCAGCACCCGCGAGCCCACGAGCCCCGCGTGCCGCGTGGCAAGGACCTCGGGCGTGGCGCCCAGCAGCCCGCCGACGGCGAACACCCAGGTCTGCGGGTACTCGCGGCGCAGGGCCCCGATCGCCCGCCACAGGTCGGCGTCGTCCGCGGGGACGGTCATCGTGCGGCTGATCACGACCTTCGCCAGCTCCCCGCCCGAGTCGGCCATCCGCGTCAGCAGCTCGCGCACGCCGGCCGCGTAGCCGGTGTCGTCCCAGGCACGGTCGGCGACGTCGGCGGGCAGGGGCACCTCGCCGTCGGCCAGCAGCCGGGCTGCACCGTCCGCGGCGACGGCGGCTGCGAGCGCGTCCGCGTCCACGTGCTGGGCCACGTCTCGCACGCCGGACGGCGTGGCGCGGCGCAGATCCGCGGGGATGCGCAGGACCGCAGGCTCGGGAGAGTCATCGGCGAAGGTCGAGGAGATCCAGCCCCGCAGCGGGGCCGTCGGGTCCGGTCGCCCGGCGACGGCGGCCTGCCACAGCGCGGAGAGCCGGCGGAGCCGGTCGGTGCCGTCCAGGAGCACGGTCCAGCCGCCCTCGCCCCGCCACGCGTCGTCCCCGTGCGCCCACAGCACCGCCCGGGCGAACGGGGGGACGGCGGCCTCGGGGGTCCCGGTCGCGGGGGTGCCGAGGTCCGGGAGCAGGGAGCGGACAGACATGGCCCCCATTCTCTCCCACCTCGGCGGACCCCCGCTCCGGGCCCGGGCCTCGGCCGCCGCCCCGACGACCGCGGCGAGCGGCGTCTCGGGCGCGGAGGGATCCCGTCAAGGCTTGCGCCGGCACACCCCACGGCGCAGGGTGGGGGCACCCGTTCACCTCGCGCTCAACCGACCGCCTTCCCCGGAGGACTCGCATCATGGCCCCCATCCCCCCGGACCCCCACGCCGATCACGCCACGGCGGTGGACGACATGCCACTGGACACGACGGCCGCGCCGGACACCCCCGCCGCGGTGGGCCCCGTGCCGCACGGGATGGCCGCGCACGTGCTGGAGCGCGAGGTCGGGCCCCTGATGGCGCGCTTCCCCGGCGTGGCCGACGAGGCGACGGTGCGTCAGCTCCTGTTCGACTCCTACGCCGAGCTCGCCGCGACGAGCCGCCACCCGGAGATGCTGCCGACCACCTCGGTGCAGCATGCCGCCTCGCGCCTGCGCGCCAGGGCGATCAACCAGGGCAGCATCGAGTCCCGCCACCCGCGTGTGCTGTTCGTCTGCCACGGCAACGCCGGCCGCTCGCAGATGGCCGCGGCCCTGCTCGAGAACCGCACCCACGGCGAGGTCAGGGCCCGCTCGGCCGGCACGGAGCCCGCCGGCGAGGTCATCTCCACCGCGTTCGAGGCGATGAACGAGATCGGCATCCCGCTGCACCACACGTACACCAAGGGCCTGGACCCGGACGTGCTCCGGGCCGCCGAGATCGTGGTGCTCTTCGACGGCGCGGATCCGTTCGAGATCCCCGAGGGCGCACAGGTGCAGACGTGGTCCGTGCCGTCGATCCGCGGCATGAGCCTCGAGCAGGTGCGCGGCGTGCGCGACGCCCTGGACCTGCAGGTCCGCGGTCTGATCGCCGATCTGGGCGAAGCCGCCGTCCCGCTGCCGGACGAGGACACCCGCGCCGGCTGACCCCTTGACCTATACCCCCCTGGGGTATAGAACGGGGGTATGAGCACGGACAGCACGACGACGGCGCCCGCCGCCGCCTCGCCCCTTCCGTCGGCCGCGGCGGACGCCTGCGACGGCCACCGGCCCCCGCACGAGGTCCACCGGGACAAGGCGAAGCACCTGGCGCGACTGCGCCGCATCGAGGGGCAGGTGCGCGGCCTCCACCGCATGGTGGACGAGGACGTGTACTGCATCGACGTCCTCACGCAGGTCGCCGCCGTCACGAAGGCGCTGCAGTCCCTCAGCCTGAACCTCACCTCGGAGCACCTGCGTCACTGCGTGGCGGAGGCCGCGGTGCAGGCCGAGGCGGAAGGCCGCACCGAGCTCATCGACGAGAAGGTCGCCGAGGCGACGGCCGCCCTCGGCCGCCTGCTGCGCTGACCGGCGCCGTCGCCCACCCACCACCGCACGAGGAGCATGAGATGACCACCACCGACCTGAAGATCACCGGCATGACCTGCGGCCACTGCGTCGCCTCCGTCCGGGAGGAGCTCGGTGAGATCGCCGGCGTCTCCGCCGTGGACGTCGACCTGAACGCCGGGGGCGTGTCCACCGCCTCCGTCACCTCCGAGGGCCCCCTCGACCCCGCCGCCGCGCGCGCCGCCGTCGAGGAGGCCGGCTACACGCTGGTGGAGGGCTGAGCCCCATGACCCACCCCGCCTCCTCCGCACCGGCCGGCCCGCAGTCCGAGACCACCCGCCGCGTCGACCTGGACGTCACCGGCATGACCTGCGCCTCGTGCGTGGGCCGCGTCGAGCGCAAGCTGGGCAAGCTCGAGGGCGTCACGGCGTCCGTGAACCTGCCGCTCGAGCAGGCCACCGTCACCGCGCCCGCCGACGTGTCGGACGAGGAGCTCGTGGCCGCCGTCGAGAAGGCCGGGTACGGCGCCACCGTGCGCCGTCCCGCCCCGCCGGCCGGACACGCCGGGCACGCGCACACCTCCGACCACGGCGAGGGCCACGGCGAGGAGCACGCCGCGGACCATGACGGCGTGGACCACCACGACCACATGGCCCACGGTCCGGGCGAGGACGTGCTCAAACCGCGCCTGATCGGCGCGGCGGTGCTGACGGTGCCGCTCGTGCTGATCTCCATGGTCCCGGCGCTGCAGTTCCCGCACTGGGGCTGGGTCGCGTTCGCCCTGGCGGCGCCCGTGGCGCTGTGGGCGGCGTGGCCGTTCCACTCGGCGGCGTTCCGCGCGGCCCGGCACGGCTCGTCCACGATGGACACCCTCGTGTCCCTGGGCGTGCTCGTCTCCTTCTTCTTCTCGGCCGTGGAGCTGATCCTGGCGCCGGACATGACGGCCCATGTGGGCGGGACCATGGCGGAGATGGCCCACCACAGCCTGTACTTCGAGGCGGCCGCGGTCATCACCACGTTCCTGCTGCTGGGCCGCTGGCTCGAGGCCCGCGCCAAGCGTGAGGCCGGCGCCGCGCTGCGCGCGCTCCTGGACCTGGGCGCGGCCCGGGCCACCCTCTACGACCCGGAGACCCACGACGAGCGCACGGTGCCTGCCGAGTCCCTCGCGCCGGGCGACGTCGTGCTGATCCGCCCCGGTGAGAAGGTGCCCACGGACGCCGAGGTGCTCGAGGGCACCTCCGCCGTGGACGCCTCCCTGCTCACGGGCGAGTCCGTGCCCGTGGAGGTCGGCCCCGGGGACGCCCTCACCGGCGCCACCCTGAACACCTCGGGCCGGCTCGTGGCCCGCGCGACGCGGGTCGGCTCGGACACGACGCTCGCCCAGATGGGGCGGCTCGTCTCCGAGGCGCAGACCGGCAAGGCGCGCGTGGCCCGGCTGGCCGACCGGATCTCCGCCGTGTTCGTGCCGATCGTGCTCGGGATCGCCGTGCTGACCTTCGCGGTGTGGATGCTCGTGACCGGCGACCTGCCGTCCGCGCTGCGCGCCGGCCTGGCCGTGCTCGTGATCGCGTGCCCGTGCGCCCTCGGCCTGGCGACCCCGGTCGGCCTGCTGGCCGGCACCGGCCGCGCCTCGCAGCTGGGCATCCTCATCCGCGGCCCCGAGGTGCTCGAGGACTCGCGCACCGTGGACACGATCGTGCTGGACAAGACCGGCACCGTGACCGAGGGCCGCATGGCGCTGGCGGACGTGCTCGTCCTCGACCCCACTTTCGTGGCCGAGACGGACGCTCCCCGGAGCGCTTTCGTGGCCGAAACGGCGCCGGACCGGGCCGCCGACGTCCTGCTGACCCTGGCGGCCGCCGTCGAGCGCGGGTCCGAGCACCCGATCGCCCGCGCGATCGTGACCGGCGCCGAGGAGCGCGGCCTGAGCGTGCCCGACGTGGCGGACTTCGCCTCCACGGCCGGCGGCGGCGTGTCCGGGCTGGTGGCCCTCCCCCACGACGACGGCGCCCTCGGCTCCGGCGCGCACGGCGCCGCGGGCCCGGCCCCGGTCCGCGTGGCCGTCGGCCGCGGCTCCGTCCTCGAGACCGCCCTCGACGGCGGCATCCCCGCCGAACACCGGGCCGCGTTCGAGGCGGCGGAGCAGGCCGGCGCCACGGCCGTGTGGGTCGCGGTCGGCGGCCGGGTGGCGGGCGTCCTGTCCGTGCGGGACACCGTGAAGGAGACCTCGGCGGAGGCCATCGCCCGGCTCAAGGAGCTCGGCCTGCGCCCGCTGCTGGTGACCGGTGACAACGCCGCCGTCGCCACCCAGGTGGCGGACGCCGTCGGGATCCCGGCCGAGGACGTGGTGGCCGGCGTGCGCCCCGAGGACAAGGTGGACGTGGTCCGCCGGCTCCAGTCCGAGGGTCGCGTGGTGGCCATGGTCGGCGACGGCGTCAACGACGCCCCGGCCCTGGCCGCCGCGGACATGGGCATCGCGATGGGCTCGGGGACGGATGTGGCCCGTGAGGCCGCGCAGATCACCGTGATGGGCGACGACCTGCACCAGGTGGTCCAGGCGCTCGACCTGAGCCGCCGCACCCTGGGGATCATCCGGATGAACCTGTTCTGGGCGTTCCTCTACAACGTGCTCGGCATCCCAGTCGCGGCCCTGGGCCTGCTCAACCCGATGATCGCCGGCGGCGCGATGGCGGCCTCGAGCGTGCTCGTGGTGCTGAACTCGCTGCGGCTCACCCGCTACGCGCGCTGAGCCGGGGCGGGGCCGGCCGGGCCGGGTCCGCCCCGGCCCGGCCGGTCAGGGCAGGCATTCGCGGGAGTACTCGAGCCACTGCTCGAGTTCGCCGGACTCCTCCCAGAGCTGGTAGAGCTCGGAGCAGGAGGGCTCGCGGATGACCACGCCGATCAGCTCGCGCAGGGTCTCGATGTCCTCGTCCGAGAACTGGTCGATGAAGGCGGTGAGGTCCACCTCGTCCGTCTCCGCGTGCTCGAGCAGGGCCTCGAGGTCGGCGTGGTCCTCGTTCCGAGCGATCCGCACGAGCGCCCCGAGGGTGAGGAGTGCGGCGCCCTGGCTCGCGGTCAGGTATCCCTCGTCCTCGTCGCGACGGAAGTTCCTGCGGAACTCGTCCAGGTCGAAGGTGCCGTCGAGGACCTCGTCCACGATGTCCAACGCCGTGTCGTTCTGGAAGACGTTTCTGCCCCATGCGCCCATGACCTGACCCTAGGCCCGGGGCGGGCCCCCGGCAAGAGTGCTGTGGTGTCCCGCCGAGGGGTGCCGTCGCCTCCGCTTCCGGTGTCCGCGGCGGTTCCTAGACTGGGCGGCATGAGCACCGAGCCGACCCCCTCGTCCGCCACCCCCGAGACCGAGTCCGCCGCGCCGTCGTCGTCCGGGCTGCCGCAGGCCGCCCCGCAGGCGGCATGGCCCGAGCGCGTGGAGACCGGCGAGCACCAGGTGTCCTACCGGGTCACCGTGGCCGCGCCGGCGCAGGAGCTGTGGGCGATGCTCGCGGACCCGCACCGCCATCACGAGGCGGACGGGTCCGGGACCGTGCGGCCGAAGGTGAGCGGGCCGCACCGGCTGGCCGTGGGCGACCGGTTCCGCGTGGCCATGCGGAAGTACGGGGTGCCGTACACGATGACGCTGACCGCCACCGCCGTCGACGAGGACGAGCTCGTGGAGTGGGCCCACCCGGGCGGACACCGGTGGCGCTGGGCGTTCCAGGACAACGGGGACGGCACCACCGAGGTCACCGAGACCTTCGACTACTCGTGGGCCCGGCCGGCCGTGCGCCGCGCGTACGAGCTGCTGCGGGTGCCGGCGGACAACGGGCGGGGCATCCAGTCGAGCCTCACGCGGCTGGCGGGCCGCCACCTCTGAACCGACCGCGTCTCCGCACTTTCGTTCGGGAAACGGCGGCGTGTCGGCGCACTTTCGTTCGGGAAACGGTCAGCCCTCGCGCCGTTTCCCGAACGAAAACGCGCTGACGACCGCCGTTTCCCGAACGAAAGCGGGGGTGCGGGGGTCAGACGGCGGACCAGTGGGTCGCGGCCGGCAGCTGCGTCAGGTGCGGGGTGACGAGCGCACGCCACGCGAGGAACGAGTCGGACCCGCGGAAGGCCACGGTGTGGTCCTCGAGCGTGCGCCAGCCGATCAGCAGCCGGTAGCGCGCCGGCTCCTCCACCTGCCGGGACAGCGCGAAGGACGTCGCGCCCCCGTCCCGGAACAGCGGCTCGGCCTCGGCGACGGCGGCCTCGAACGCCGCCTCCGCCCCCGCGGCCACGTGCAGCTCCACCGACTCGACGACCGGCCCGGCCGTCGTCGCGTCCTGCCCGGCGCTCATGCGTGCACCCGCGGGCTCGTGGAGTGGCCGGTGAACCAGGCGACGAGCTGGCCGTCCGCCTCGATGCCGACCTCGATCATGCGGTCGCGGCCGAACTCCACCGACTGGCGGGCAGTCGCCACGAGCTGCGTGCCGAGCCTGGCGGGCGCCACGTAGGTGATCTCGGCGCGCCGGGTGACGGGCGCGGCGCCGAAGGTCGCCACGCAGTACGCCAGCGCCGAGTCCGCAAGGTGGAACAGGAAGCCGCCGTGGCAGATCTCATGGGAGTTCACCATGTCCGCGGTGACGTCGCGGTGCAGCACCACGTGCCCCTCGGCCACCTCGCCGAGGGTGACCCCGTGCTCGCGCACCGCGGGGTCGTTCGCGTAGATCTCCTCGAGGCGGGCGAGGATCTCGTCCCGGCTCTGGCCGGACGAGCTCTGGGGGGTCTCAGTCATGGGCCCATGATGTCGCAGGTCGCGCCGCCCCGCACCTAGGGTGGCGGCGTGACGCAGACCACCTCCACCCCCGTGCGCCTCCGCGCCCGCGACGGCTTCGAGCTCGCGGCCCACCACTTCGTCCCCACGACGACGACGCCCCCGGCCCGGCCCGCCGGCGCGGTGGTGATCGCCTCGGCGACCGGGGTGACGGCCACGTACTACCGGCGCTACGCCGAGTTCCTCGCCGGCCACGGGTTCCACACGGTCACGTTCGACTACCGGGGTGTCGGGGAGTCCCGCGAGCCGTTCGCCGTGGCCCGGCGGGCGCGGTGGGCGGACTGGGGCGCCCTCGACGCGGACGCCGTGCTCGGCTGGGCCCGGACGCACCTGCCCGGCCCCCTCCTGACGGTGGGCCACAGCTACGGCGGGTTCGGCATCGGGCTCGCGGACGAGGCGCGTCACGTGGCCCGGCACGTCGCCGTGGGCGGGCAGCACGCCCACTGGCGGGACTACCGGGCGCGGCCGGGGAGGGCGCGGATGTGGGCGCGCTGGCACGCGGTGATGCCGGCGATCACGCTGGCCCGCGGTCACTTCCCGGGGCGGCGGCTCGGCTGGCTCGAGGACCTTCCGCGCGGGGTCGCCCTGGACTGGGCGCGCAGTCGCCGCGACTTCACCGCGAGCGCCCGCACCGCCGCCGGCCGGGACGAGCTGCGCCGTCGTCTGGCCGCGTTCACGGCGGACGCGCTGATCGTGGCGCCTGTCGACGACGACTTCGGCACCGACGCCGCCCTCGACCGCGTGGACGCCTACTCGCCGGGTCGGCGGACGGTGCGCTGGCGGGTGCGGCCGGAGGAGCTCGGTGTCGCGGAGATCGGGCACTTCGGCCTGTTCCACGCGCGGTTCGCGCCGACCTTCTGGCCGGCCACGCTGGAGTGGCTGCGCGACGGGGTCGCCCCGGACGCGGCCCGCTGAGGCTCGGGCGTCGGGCGCGCTGCGGCCCGCCCCGTCCCCGCGACGACGACGGCGGCCGCCCCGGCCCGGATCTCCGGGTGGGACGACCGCCGTCGCACTGGTGCGCGTGATGTGTCGATACTACCCCGCGCCCAGCCGACGCCCAGGCGACACGTCAGTCCTGCATCGCGTAGTCGATCACGACGCGGCCCTCGATCTTGCCGTGGCGCATCTCGTCGAACACGTCGTTGATCTCGGTGAGCGGACGGGTGTGGAACGTCGGGTGGATCTTCCCGGCCGCGTAGAACTCGAGTGCCTCGACCATGTCCTGCCGGGTGCCCACGATCGAGCCGCGGATGGTCAGGCCCTTGAGGACGATGTCGAAGATCGGCGCGGGGAAGTCGCCCGGGGGCAGGCCGTTGAACACGATGGTGCCGCCGCGGCGGGTCATCGCGATGGCCTGGCCGAACGCCTGCGGGTGCACGGCCGTGACGAGCACGCCGTGGGCCCCGCCGATCTTCTCCTGGATCTCCACGGAGGGGTCCGCGACGTTCGCGTTCACGGTCAGCTCCGCGCCGTGCCGGGAGGCGAGCGCCAGCTTGTCGTCCGCGACGTCCACGGCCACCACGCGCATGCCCATCGCCACGGCGTACTGCACCGCGATGTGCCCCAGGCCGCCGATGCCGGAGATCACGACCCACTGCCCGGGACGCACCTCGGTCTGCTTCAGCCCCTTGTACACCGTGACGCCGGCGCACAGGATCGGGCCGACCTCCATCGGGTCTGCGCCCTCGGGGATCACGGGGGCGTAGCGGGCGTCCACGAGCATGTACTCACCGAAGGATCCGTTCATGGAGTAGCCGCCGTTGATCTGCTCCTCGCACAGGGTCTCCCACCCGGTACGGCAGTACTGGCAGTGGCCGCACGCGCCCCACAGCCACGCGTTGCCGACCATGTCCCCGACCTTGAGGTTCTCGACGTCGGGTCCGACCTCCTCGACGATGCCCACACCCTCGTGGCCCGGGATGAACGGCGGGGTCGGCTTCACCGGCCAGTCGCCCTCCATCGCGTGCAGGTCGGTGTGACAGACGCCCGAGGAGATGAGCTTCACGAGCGCTTGGTGCTGGCCGGGCGTCGGACGCTCGACTTCCTGGACGTCGGCCTCTGTGCCGAACTGGGTGACGACGGCTGCCTTCATCGTGGTCATGGGGGATCACCTTTCGTGGAGTGGGGAGGGGGCGTGCAGTGCCGGCGTCGGCTCAGAAGAACCCGAGCTTGTCCTCGGAGTAGGAGACGAGCAGGTTCTTGGTCTGCTGGTAGTGGTCGAGCATCATCAGGTGGTTCTCACGGCCGATGCCGGAGGACTTGTACCCGCCGAACGCGGCGTGGGCCGGGTAGGCGTGGTAGTTGTTCACCCACACGCGGCCGGCCTGGATCGCCCGGCCCGCGCGGTAGGCGATGTTGCCGTTCCGGGACCACACGCCGGCGCCGAGCCCGTAGAGCGTGTCGTTGGCGATCCGCATGGCGTCGTCGAAGTCGGTGAACGTGGTCGTCGAGACCACCGGCCCGAAGATCTCCTCCTGGAAGATGCGCATCGAGTTGTCCCCGCGGAAGATCGTGGGCTGCACGTAGTAGCCGCCGGCCAGCTCGCCCTCCATCTCGGCGCGGGCGCCGCCGATCAGCACCTCGGCGCCCTCCTGACGGCCGATGTCCAGGTAGGAGGTGATCTTCTCGAGCTGGTCGTTGGAGGCCTGGGCGCCCATCATCACGTCCGTGTCCAGCGGGTTGCCGGTCACGATGCGCGAGGTCCGCTCCACGACGGCGTCGAGGAACTTCTCCGCGATCGACTCCTGCACGAGCGCACGCGACGGGCACGTGCAGACCTCACCCTGGTTCAGCGCGAACAGGGTGAAGCCCTCCTGTGCCTTGTCCCAGTAGGCGTCGTCGTTCGCCATGACGTCCTCGAAGAAGACGTTGGGCGACTTGCCGCCCAGCTCCAGGGTCACCGGGATGATGTTCTCCGAGGCGTACTGCATGATCAGCCGGCCCGTCGTCGTCTCGCCCGTGAACGCGATCTTGCGGATGCGCGGCGACTGCGCGAGCGGCTTGCCGGCCTCGAGGCCGAAGCCGTTGACCACGTTGACGACGCCGGCCGGCAACAGGTCCGCGATCAGCTCGATGAACACCATGATCGAGGCCGGGGTCTGCTCGGCGGGCTTGATCACGACGGCGTTGCCCGCAGCCAGCGCGGGCGCCAGCTTCCACACCCCCATCAGCAGCGGGAAGTTCCACGGGATGATCTGGCCGACCACCCCGAGCGGCTCGTGGAAGTGGTAGGCGACGGTGTCCTCGTCCACCTGGGACAGGCCGCCCTCCTGCGCGCGGATCGCGCCCGCGAAGTACCGGAAGTGGTCGATGGCCAGCGGGAGGTCTGCGTTGAGGGTCTCCCGCACGGCCTTGCCGTTGTCCCAGGTCTCCGCGACCGCCAGCATCTCGAGGTTCTCCTCCATGCGGTCCGCGATGCGGTGCAGCACGAGCGCCCGCTCGGCCGCCGAGGTGGCGCCCCAGGCCGGGGCGGCCTTCCAGGCGGCGTCGAGGGCGGCGTCGATGTCCTCGGCCGTGCCACGGGCGACCTCGCAGAACACCTTGCCCGTCACGGGCGTGACGTTCTCGAAGTACTGACCCTTGACCGGGGGTGTCCACTCTCCGCCGATGAAGTGCTCGTAGCGGGACTTGAACTCGACCTTGGCTCCCTCGGTGCCCGGGAATGCGTAGACGGTCATGGTGCTGGCTCCTTTGCCTGCGGTTGCCTCGGCGCCGGGTGGCGCCCTGCCGTGGCTGTGACCCTAGTCACAATGAGGTTGCACGAAGGTTGCAGCCGGGCGCGGGTGAGGGGCGGGCCGGGTCAGGCCAGGTCCCGCTCGATCCGCTCGAGCGTGGCCACGGCGAGCGCACGCCGCGGCGAGTCCGTCGGCAGCAGACGCAGGGCGGCGCCCCAGAGCTCGACGTCGTCGCGGGCCTCAGGGCGGCCCAGGTAGGCCCAGAGCTGTTCGACATCCGCGTCCTGGGCGACGGCCTCGCGCAGCGCCTCCCCCAGCTCCGCCCGGATCGAGGCGACACCGGGGGACACCGACCGCGGCAGCACCGGCCCGGCCGCCGCGTGCAGCGCACGGTCCAGATCCCCGGCGCGCAGCGCCTCCCGCGCGCACAGCAGGTCCGCGTGCGCCTCCCCCACGAGCCGGTACGGCCGGGACAGCAGCGCCACCGGCGCCCCCACGTCCTGCAGCGCCCGGCGGAGCCGATGCACCTCGGCGCGCAGCGAGATGGCGCGGGCGGGGGCGTCGCCCGGCGCGGGTCGGTGCCCGGCGGTCTCCTCCGGATACAGCGCGACCTCGAGCTCGGCGCCGGTCAGGCCCGGGCCGTGCCACGCGAGGAGGGTGAGGATCTCGGCGTGCCGGCCGGTGAGCTCGACCCCGTCCAGCGTGGGCGGCAGGTGGCCGGTGACGCGCAGCAGGCCCGCGGCGGCGTCGTGGCGGTGCGGCGCGGCGGCGGGGCTCGGCTCCGGCGAGGCGGACGGCGGGGCCGAGGGGCCCGGCGTCGGGACGGGGCCGCGGGGACGGCCCCGGGACGGGGCGGGCAGGCCCCGCCAGGCGGCGTGCACGGCGTCCACGGTGGCCTGGAGCAGCGGCAGGGCGAGGTGGCTGACGGCGTCCTCGCCGCCCGTGAGGTCCAGGACCCCGACGAGCCGCCCGGTGGTCGGGTCCGTGAGCGGGACGGCCGAACAGCTCCACGGGTGCACGCGCGGGCTCAGGTGCTCGCCGCGGCTGACCTGCGTGGGGGCGCCGGTCGCGAGGACGATGCCGGGGGCGGAGGTGCCCATGGACGCCTCGGACCAGTCGGCGCCGGCGACGAAGCCCATGGTCTCGGCGTGGCGCACCGCGGTCCGGTCGCCCTCGACCCACAGCAGGTGGCCGCGCGCGTTGCCGATCGCGGCGAGCATCCCGGCCTCGGCCGCGGGGTGGATGAGCATGCGGCGGACCACCGGCAGGGCCACGGCGAGACGCTGCTCGCGGCGGGCGGCGGCGAGGTCGTCGTCGGCGAGGGTGGCCGGGTCGGTCTGGCCGGGCACCGCGGGCGCCGTCGCGGCCGCCCCGGCGTCGAGGGCCGACCCCGCGGGGGTGAGGGCGCCGAGGGAGCGCAGCCAGGACTCGCGGACCTCCCGCCGCAGCCCCTGGAGGGCGGCGCGCAGGCCCTGGTCCGCGCCGGTCGGAGCGGTGGACGACGACGGCGCGAGCGACAGGCGGACCGAGTCGAGGGACTCGTGGGCCCGGTCCACGGCGCGTCGGTAGGCGCCGGTGGCGAGGGTCGAGCTCATCCCGAGCCGGCCATCAACCGCGAATGGATCAGGAACCGCTTGCCCTCGGGCGCCTCGACGGAGAAGCCGGAGCCGCGCCCGTCCACCACATCCAGGGTGAGGTGGGTGTGCTTCCAGTACTCGAACTGGGCGGCGGACATCCAGAACGGGATCTCCCCGGCGGCCTGGTCCCCCTCGGCCGGCAGCGCGAAGGTGCCCAGCAGGACGTCGGCGGCGCCGGTCGTGAAGTCGCCGGCGGGATAGCACATGGGCGCGGAGCCGTCGCAGCAGCCGCCGGACTGGTGGAACATGAGCGGGCCATGGATCGGGAGGAGACGGCGGATCAGCTCGAGCGCCGCGGGCGTCATGGCGACGCGGGACACGGTCTCGCCCGGCATCTCGGGGCGAGCCTCGAGCGCGGGCGCGTGACCCGCCGACGAGGACGGCACGGTCATCGCGACCTCCTGGGGATGGGCGATCGTCGGTCCCCCCACCCTAGCCTCCAACGTGACCCACGTCACCCCAGCTGGCGACGGAGTCGGACCGGAGGGTGCACCGAGAGCTGTGCCGTGGGCGGGGTCGCGCGCAGGGGCGAGTACGTCGCCGCGAGCCCGACGTTTCGGCTGCAATCAGGGGCTGATCACGACCGAAATGTCTGGCTCGCGCCGCGGGGGTGGGGAGGGGAGGAGGGCTGGGGCGGCGGGCGGCTCACGCGGCCGCGCCCGGCGTCCACCCTCGTACACTCGGCACATGCTCCCGGACCCCAGCCCCACCGTCACCGTGGACGGCCTCCTGCTGCGCCCGCTGCGCGCCGCGGACGAGATCGCGGCGCGCGAGGCGGACGCCGAGCTGCACCGCGAGGGATTCGACTTCCTCCTCGGCGGGGCCACCCGCTCCTTCCCCGCGATCCGCCGCGCGTTCGCCGCCGAGGCGCGCGGCGACGTCGAACCCGGCCGGGTGCCCGCGTCCTTCTACGTGGGCGTGGACGAGGCGGGTGAGCTGGTGGGCCGGGTGTCCGTGCGGTGGGAGCTGAACGAGGCGCTGCGGCACGTCAACGGGCACGTGGGCTACGCGGTGCGCCCCGCGTTCCGACGGCGGGGGCACGCCGTGCGCCTGCTGCGCGGCGCCCTGACGCTGCTGGCCGCGCGCGGGGTGTCCACCGCCCTGCTCACGTGCGACGAGACGAACACGGCCTCCGTGGCCACGATCCGCGCGTGCGGCGGCGTGCTGCGGGACCGGGTCGAGGCGGACCTCGACGGTGCACCCTTCCCCGAACCTAAGCTGCGCTTCGACGTCCCCACGACGGCGGCCTGACCGAGGGGACGGCGCGGACCGGGCCGCACCGCCGGCCTCAGTAGGCCTTGACGCGCTGCTCCACGATCAGGTGGATGAGCGCGAACCGGCCCTCCTCCTGGACGGCCTTGAGCGCCGCGTCCACGGCCGCCGGCACGTCCGCGTCCCGCTCCACGCGCACGCCGAAGCCGCCGAACGCCTCGGCCATGGCGGCGAAGTCGGGGTTCTTCAGCTGGGTGCCGGAGACGCGCTCGGGGTACTGGCGCTCCTGATGGGTGCGGATGGTGCCGTACTCCTGGTTGTCCATGACGATCACGAGGGGCGTGGCGCCGTACTGCGCGGCGGTCGCCAGCTCCTGGCCGTTCATGAGGAACTCGCCGTCGCCGGCGATGGTCACCACGGTGCGGTCCGGGAAGTTCAGGGACGCGGCCACGGCGCCCGGCACCGAGTAGCCCATGGAGCCGTTGCGGGCCGAGATCATGGCGCGGTAGCCCTCGGTCGGGAAGTAGCGGTGCGCCCAGTTGGTGTGCTCGCCCGCGCCGAGGGAGATCATCGAGTCCTTCGGCAGCTTCGGCACCAGGTTGGCCATGAGCGTGGCCATCTTCGCCTGGCCCTCGGACGGCTCGGCCGGGGGCAGGGCCGCGAACTTCTCCTGCTCGCCGCGCATGCGGGAGGTCCACTCCTCCCACTCCGGCTTGACCTCGAGCTCCATGCGGACGAGGTCGCGGATGAACACGTCCGGCTTGGCCACGATCTGGTGGGAGACGGGGCCGGAACGGCCGCGCAGGGACGGGTCGATGGTGACCAGGAAGTTCTTCTTGTCCCAGTTCTGGCGGATGGTGAAGCCGTTGGTCACGACGTCGCCCGGCACGGTGCCGACGAACACGATGAGGTCGGTCTCCTCGAGCATGTCGTAGGTCGGCTTCGGGCGGCCGTAGCCGATCGGGCCCACGTAGGACGGCGAGGAGAACGGCACGGTGCCCTCGGTGCGCCACTCGGCGGCGGCGGGGATCTTGTGCTCCTCCAGCCACGTCGTCAGGGCCTGCGCACCCTCGTCCGTCCAGTCGTTGCCACCGGTGATGAACAGCGGCTTGCGGGACTCCTTGAGCGCGGCGTGCAGGGACTTCCAGTCCTCCACGGTCATGCCGCCCGGGGCCACGGGGATCTGCGGGTGCAGGTGCGCGTCGATCTCCTGGCGGATCACGTCCTCCGGCAGGCCGACGACGACGGGCCCGGGCCGGCCCGAGCTCGCGGCGAACATGGCCTCGGCCACGATCTCGGAGGCGCGCTCCGGGTGGTCCAGGACCATCACGCGCTTCGCACCGGTGCCGAACCAGGCGTGCGGGTCGAACTCCTGGAAGGCCTCGCGGTCGCGGTGTTCGAACGGGATCAGGCCGACGAACAGCACGAGCGCCGTCGAGTCCTGCCACGCGGTGTGCAGGCCGACGTGGGCGTTCGCGGCGCCCGGGCCGCGCGTCACCATGGCGACGCCGGGGACCTCGTTCATCTTGCCGTCGGCCTCGGCCATGTACGTGGCGCCGCCCTCGTGGCGGCACACCACGTTCTCGATGCCCGAGTCGTGCAGGCCGTCCAGGACGTCCAGGTAGGACTCCCCCGGCACGGAGTAGACGCGCTTCACGCCGTGGGACTCGAGGGTCTTGACGATGACGTGCCCGGCGGAGAGGCGACCGGTCGCCTGGGAGGTCTGGGACATGGAGGTCTCCTGTGCTGGTTCGGGGGCCCCTCCGGCCCCGTGGGTGCACCCCGCCGCGCAGACGGGGTCCGTGGGGGTCAGGGTACTGGACGGGTCGGCGCCGGAGGCGACCCGATACGCGGCATGAAGCCGGTGACGCGGGGGCAGGCCCGCCGTACGCTTTCCCCATGCTCTCCGCGCCGACGCTCTCCCGCCTCGCCTCCCTCGCCGCGTTCCTGAACACCGCCCCCGGCCTGCGGGGCGGTCAGCCGGCCGACGAGCGGTTCACCGCCGCCACGCAGCTGCCCTCCCTCGTCCCTGAGCTCCAGGAGGACGAGGTCCGCCTCCGCCTGGCCGCCGCCGCGGCCGTGCGCGGCCGCGAGCTCCGCGGCCGTCTGGCCGAGGTCTGGGCCCTCGCCGCCGGGGACGAGGCGGCCGCCGTGGAGCGCGTGAACGCCCTCCTCGCCACGGCCGGCCCGCTGCGGCTGACGGCCGGGGGCGACGTCGTCGGGCTGGCCCCGGCACAGGTCCCCGCCGACGCGGTGGAGCGGCTGGCCGCGATGGCCGCCCTCGCGCTGGCGGAGACCGCGATGGACGGCGAGCTGGCCCGCCTGCGCGTGTGCGAGGGCGAGGACTGCGAGAACGCGCTCGTGGACGCCAGCCGGAACCGGTCCAAGCGGTTCTGCGACGAGGCCAACTGCGCCAACCGCACCCACGTGCGCTCCTACCGGGCACGCTTGGCCGAGGCGGCGGAGGCCGCACCCGCGACGGATCCGGCCGGGCCGGAGGAGGCGGAGGCGCCGGAGGCCGTTGCGGACGAGGCGGCCCCCGCCGACGAGCCCCGCCAGGAGACCGAGAAGGAGAAGAAGCAGCGCCGGAAGGCGGAGAAGAAGGCCCGCAAGAAGGCGGAGAAGAAGTCCGGCAAGAAGAAGTCGGACAAGAAGAAGGACTGACCCGGCCCCACCCGCCAGGTGACCCGCCGCTGAACATCCGGGGACGGGGCGGCCCCTGGTTCCGTCGGTCGGCCGGGCACCCCTAGCCTGCGAGGCATGAGCGAGCACACCCCCGCCCACACCCCCGCGTCCCTCGGACTTGCCCACCGCAAGGTCGGCGTCGTGGGGGCCGGCGGAGTCGGCACCGCGATCTGCTACGCGGCGCTGATCCGCGGCGTCGCCCGCGAGGTCGCCCTCTACGACATCGACGAGCCCAAGGTTCGCGCCGAGGTCCTCGACCTGGCCCACGGCACCCCGTTCACCTCTGCGTCCGCGATGACCGGTGGCGCGGGCCCGGACGTCCTGGCCGGCTGCGAGGTCGTGGTGATCACGGCCGGCGCCAAGCAGAAGCCGGGGCAGACCCGCCTCGACCTCGGCGCGCACAACGTGGAGATCCTGCGCGGCCTGCTGCCCCAGGTGCAGGCGCACGCGCCGGAGGCGCTGATCGTGCTCGTCACCAATCCCGTGGACGTCCTCACGCTGGTGGCCCAGCGCCTCACCGGTCTGCCGGCCGGCCGGGTGATCGGCTCGGGCACCCTCCTGGACACGTCCCGCCTGCGGTGGCTGCTGGCGTCGCGCGCGCACGTCCACGCGTCGTCGGTGCACGCGGCTATCCTCGGCGAGCACGGGGACACGGAGTTCCCCGCGTGGAGCTCGGCGCGCATCGGACCGACGCCCCTCCTCGAGTGGCCGACGCCGGCCGACCCGCTGTTCACCCGCGCCAACCTGGACGAGGTGGCGGACACCGTGGTCAACGCGGCCTACGAGGTGATCCAGGGCAAGGGCGCCACCACGTACGCGGTCGGCGTGGCCACGACCCGCCTGCTCGAGGCGATCCTGCGCGACCAGCATGCCATCCTGCCGGTCTCCACCGTGCTCGACGGCGTCCACGGGCTCTCGGGGGTCGCGCTGTCCATGCCGTCCGTGGTGGGGCGCGACGGCGTCACGCGCGTGATCCAGCCGGAACTGGACGCGGCGGAGATGCGGGCGCTGCACGCCTCGGCGGACGCGCTGCGTCAGGAGGCGCGCAGCCTCGGGTTCTGAGGCGCCGGCCTCAGGCGCGGGGCGCGTCCCCGCCGGTGCCGCCCTGCGCGCGGCGCTCGGCGGCGGCTTGGGCGCGGCGCTCGGCGGCGGCCTTGCGGAACATCTCCTCGGAGGAGCGGTTCACGCCGGAGCCCTGGGAGAGGTGGTCCGGGTTCTCGCGGGCGGCGAGCTGCAGCATGGCCACCACCACGAGCGAGGTCATGAAGAAGACGCCGAAGGCGATCAGCGCGATGTCGATGCGCAGCGGATTCTGCGTGCCGCCGGAGGCCGTGATGCCGGCGATCACCCCACCGATCACGCCGAGCACGGCGGAGAAGACCAGCGGGCCCTTGACCGTGGTGCGCAGACCGCCGCGTGCCGGGCGGCCGGATCCGGCGCGATCGGCGGACGGGCGGGGGGACGGTGCGCTCACGGCGGGACTCCTGACGGCTGGGGGCGGCTGGGGCGGCACGGCCCGCGCAGGCGCCCGGGGCTGAGGCCCTCGGGGCGCGGCGGACCGGAGCCAGTCTACGCGTCCGGCCGGCGGGTGGCCCCTCGGGGCCCCGAGGTCCTCCCCCGGCGAACGTCCGCCCCGCGGGTCAGGACGGCGACGTCGGCCCGGTTCAGAGGCCCCTGGCCGTGCCGCGGTCGCGGCGCACCTCGTGGTGGAAGCCGAGCCCGGAGACCATCAGGAGCACCCCGATCAGGATCGCCCCGCCGCCGGCGATGCCGAGCAGGGCGTGCGGGCCGAAGCCCTGCAGGGCGGCCACGACCACGCCACCCCCGGAGAGCAGGCCCACGAGACCGGTCCACAGCTGGTCCCGCGCGGGGATGAACGCGCGGCGGTGGCGGGCCCACGCCACGAGCTCGGCGACGCCGCCGAGCACGAGGGCGGCGCCGGCCGCCACGCCCACCGCGGCCGGGGACCCCAGGAACAGCAGCACGATCACGCCGAGCATCCACGCGGCCGCCGCCAGGGACAGCGGGGAGCGCATGGCCACGGGCACCGGGTCGCGGCGCAGGTACTCCCACATCGCCGAGCCGGAGAATGCCAGATACAGCGCGAACATGACCTTCATCCACGTCAGGCCCGGCTCGGCGACGAACACGGTGGTCAGGCCGAACGCCAGCGCCACCACGGCGCGGATCAGGATCGGCTTGAACACCACGGACGAGATCTCGAGGGGGGTCTGCACGGTAGCCACCGCCCCAGTCTAGGAGCCGTGCGGCCGCGGCCCGGCCCGCGCGTCACCGCCCGGACGCGCTCACACGACGCCGAGCCGCATCCAGTCGTCGCGCCGGGCCCGCCAGCCGAGGGTGAGGGCCCGCATCCCCATGTAGACCCCTGCGAACCCGAGCCAGAGCAGGCCCAGCTGCACACCGGCGTCGGGCACGGCGGCATTCGGTCCGGGCCAGGCCGCGGTCCAGCCGAGCCCGCCCGTGGCGAGCTGCGCGAGCGCCCAGAGCGCCGGCGCGTAGACCACGAGGTTCACGAGGCCGGCGAGGGCGAGATAGCGGGCGTCGCCGGCGCCGATCAGCACGCCGTCCAGCACGAACACGTACCCGGCCACCGGCTGCCCGACGGCCAGCACCCACAGGCCCACGGTGGCGGCGGCCTGCACGGTCGGGTCCGTGGTGAACAGCCCCGGCAGCACCGGTGCCGCCAGGGCCAGCACGGCCCCGGTCACGACGCCGAAGCCCAGCCCCCAGCGCACCATCGTCCGGGTGAGGCGACGGGCGGCGTCGGGCCGGGCGGCCCCGAGCTCGGCGCCGATCAGGGCCTGCGCGGCGATCGCGAGGGCGTCGAGGGCGAACGCCAGCGTGGAGAACAGCGTGAAGACGAGCTGGTGCGCGGCGAGGGTGAGGTCGCCCGCGCCGGCGGCGGCCATGACGGTGATGAGGATGGCCGCGCGCAGGCTCGCGGTGCGCAGCAGCAGCCACGAGCCCACCTGGGCCGTGGCCCGCATGCCCGACGCGCGGGGCGCCCACGCCGTGCCCGAGCGGCGGAAGCGCGGGGCCAGCACGAACAGGTACGTCACGAGCATCGCCCACTGCACCACGGACGTGCCGACGGCCGAGCCGGCCACGCCCCAGCCCAGCCCGTACACCAGGGCCACGTTCAGCCCGATGTTCGCGCCGAAGCCCACACCCGCCACCACGAGCGGCGTCACGGTGTCCTGGAGGCCGCGGAGCACCCCGGTGGCCGCGAGCACGGCCAGCAGGGCCGGCAGCCCCGGCATGGACCAGCGCAGGTAGGCGACGGCGTGGGCCTGCACCTCGCCCGTCGCGCCGAGGGCCGCCGTCAGCGCGGGGGCCGCGAGCCAGCCGAGGACGGCCAGCACCGCGCCGAGCAGCAGGCCCAGCCAGATGCCGTCGCGGCCGCGGTCCATCGCGGCGGCCGGGTTCCCCGCCCCGATCAGCCGGGCCACCGCCGGGGTGGTGGCGTAGGCCAGGAAGATCATGAGGCCGGTGAGCGTGTGCAGGATGGTGGTGCCGATCCCGACGCCGGCCAGCTGGGCCGTGCCCAGGTGCCCGATGATCGCGGTGTCGGCCAGCAGGAACAGCGGCTCCGCGATGAGCGCGCCGAACGCGGGGACCGCGAGCGCGAGGATGCGCCGCGTGAGAGAGCGCGCGTCCTGCGGGGCGGGCGCCGCCGTCGAGCCGGAGGGTCCCGCCATCTCAGCCCAGCAGGGCCAGCAGCGGGGCCAGCGCCGTGGTCGGGGCCGTGGGCTCGGGCAGCGTGTCCGGCAGCAGGGGGGCCACGAGGTAGAGCATCGCGATGGCGATGCCGTTGTTCACCATGTGCAGCAGCACCGCGTACCCGAACGAGCGGCCCATCAGGATGTAGGACACCGTGATCGCCACCGCGAGGGTCAGGTACGGAATGGTCTCCACGAGCCGGAAGTCGCCGCCGGTGCCGAGGAAGTGCAGGAGCGTGAACGCGAGCACGGAGACCACGGCGCACACCCACACGTTGATCCAGCGGGAGAGCTTGCCGATCAGCAGGTGGCGGAACAGGTACTCCTCCACAAGCGGGGCGGCCACCACGGTCATGAGGATCATGAGCACGGGCGGGGCCTGCGTGGTCATCTCCTCGAGCGCGGCCTGGTTGGCGCTGGTCTGCGCCTCCCCGATGAGGCTCAGCACGATCACGTTCACGACGATGCATGCCAGCCACGTGGCGGGCAGCAGCAACAGCTTCCACCACGTGCCCGTGCGGAACACCCGCAGCGACGTCACGAGGGGTCGCCAGGCCACGGCCAGCACGAGGACCACGAGGATCGCGTAGCTGACGATGTTCACCGTGAACCCGTCGCGGACCAGGTCGAACGCCTCGAGGTCACCGGGGACCAGGCCGAGCGACACTGCCAGCCACAGCCCCAGCCCGAGCACCATGAGCGCCACGTACACGAGCACCACGACGGCGTCGCCCCAGTGGAACCGGCCCGGGGTCCAGTCCGGCGCGGTGCGGGCCGCGGGCCGGTGGCCGGGCCAGCCGGCGGGGACGCCACCGGGGGCGCCGGGGTGTCCATCCAGGCTCGGGGCGACGGCGGCGCGGCGGTCGGACGGCCGGCCTGACGGCGGCCAGCCGGCGGGCGGACCGGCCGGCGGGCCGGAGGGAGGAACGCTCATGGCGGCCACGCTACCAACGGGGGCGGACGCGCCAGGCCGCGGGCGCCGCCGTCGGAAGCGGCCCCGTGGCCCACGCCACGCCCGCGCGCCCGCGACACGCGCGCGGTGGCGGCGGGCCGAACCCCTCGTCTACGGTGCTCCCCATGGCCTTGTTCTCCCAGCCGGTGTTCATCAACCTCCCGACGACGGACACCGAGCGGATCCGTGAGTTCTGGACGACCCTGGGCGCCACCGCGATGGACGACTACTCGGACGAGCACTCGGTGTGCATCGAGCTCACCGAGTCGACGTACGCGATGTACCTCAGCCCCGGCTACTACACCGACTTCATCGGCAACCGTGAGATCGCCGACTGCCTCACCACCAACTCCGCCCTCATGGCGCTGAGCGTCGGCGACGCGGCGGCGGTGGACGCCCTGGCGGACCGGGCGGTCGAGCTCGGCGCCGCCGAGGTGCCCCTGCCCGTGGACCTGCGCGAGGAGATGGCCGACTCCGGCATGCACTCCCGTGAGATCGTCGACCCGGACGGCCACCAGTGGGAGTTCGTCACCGCCTGAGCCCGCCGGCTCAGGTGCCGAGCCGCCCGGTGAGGCGCGCGTGCATCGCTGCGGAGGCCTCGTTCAGCCCCGTCACCTCGGCGTGGATCCCGTGCTGGGCGTACTTGGTCAGCACCGAGTCGAGCGCGGCCACAGTGGAGGCGTCCCACACGTGCGCGGCACCCATGTCGATCACGACGCACGGCGGATCGAGGGCGTACTCGAACTGCGAGTAGAGGTCGTTCGAGGACGCGAAGAACAGGGCGCCGTGCACGCGATACGTGACGGCGTCGCCGTCGTCGTGGACCTCGCGGACCACCGTGACCAGACGCGAGACGCGCTGGGCGAAGAGCACCAGCGCGGCGAGCACGCCCACACCCACGCCGATCGCGAGGTTGTGGGTGAGCACCGTGGCCGCGACGGTCACGGCCATGACGGCGGTCTCCGAGCGCGGCATCGCGCGCAGGGTGGCGGGGCGCACCGAATGCCAGTCGAAGGTGGCGGCGGCCACGAACATCATCACGCCCACGAGCGCGGCCATGGGGATCTGCGCCACGAACCCCCCGAGGGCCACCACGAGGACCAACAGGAACACGCCCGCGAGGAAGGTGGAGATCCGGGTGCGGGCGCCGTTCGCCTTGACGTTCATCATGGTCTGCCCCACCACGGCGCAGCCGCCCATGCCGCCGAACAGCCCGGAGACCACGTTCGCGACCCCCTGTCCCCAGGATTCGCGCGTCTTGTCAGAGCGGGTGTCCGTGATGTCGTCCACCAGCTTCGCGGTGAGCAGGGACTCGAGCAGCCCCACGAATGCCATGCCGATGCTGAACGGCAGGATCAACCGGAGGGTCTCCCACGTCAGCGGGACGTCCGGCAGGCCGAGCACGGGCAGCGCATCCGGCAGCGCGCCACGGTCCCCCACGCGCGGCACGGCCAGGCCGGCGGCCATCACCAGGGCGGTGACCACGACGACGGCCACGAGCGTCGCAGGCACCGCGGTGGTGAGCCGCGGCAACAGCACCACGATCGCCAGGGCCAACGCCGTGAGCGGGTACACGAGCCACGGGACGCCGATCAGCTCGGGCAGCTGCGAGGTGAACACGAGGATGGCCAGCGCGTTGACGAACCCCACCATCACCGAGCGCGGGACGAACCGCATGAGCCGGGCCACCCCGAACACGCCGAGCAGGATCTGGATGACGCCGCCGAGGATGATCGCGGCCAGGAGGTGCCCCACCCCGTGCGCGTGGGACAGCGGTGCGACGACGAGCGCCACCGCCCCCGTGGCCGCGGAGATCATGGCGGGCCGGCCGCCCACGATCGCCGTGGTCACCGCCATGGTGAAGGAGGCGAACAGGCCGACGCGCGGGTCCACGCCCGCGATGATCGAGAACGCGATGGCCTCCGGGATGAGCGCCAGCGCCACCACGAGGCCCGCGAGGACCTCGGTGCGCAGCCAGCGCGGGGTGCGGAGCGTGCGCATCACGGACTGGCGTTCCAGGGGCGTGGGCGCGCGGTCGGGCGCGGCCACGGAGGCGGAGGAGGGCATGCGTCGAGGGTAGCGGCGCGTGGGGTGGGCGCGCGTTGAGGCCACCCGACGGGCTCATGCGGTCCGCATCACCCGCACGGGGTCGCGGAACGCGGCGAACGCCGCCGGGGCGAGGCTGGCCAGCAGCGCGGTGAGGGCGGCCAGCACGGCCACCGCCGCCACGAAGTCCACCCCCAGCGTCCCGCCCTGGCCGGCGACGACGGCGTACCCGGCTCCGGAGCCCAGCACGGCGCCCAGCAGCGCAGGCACGGCGGTGCGCACGGCCACGAGCAGGATCAGGTCTCCGCGGCCGATGCCGAGGGTGCGGCGGCGGCCGAGGTCGCGGCGGCGGATGAGGACGTCGGCGAGCACCACGATGGACACGAAGAACGCGCCGGATCCGAGGATCAGCAGCAGCAGGGAGCGTCCGAGCCCGGCGAGCTCGCCGGTGATCACCTGGTTGCCGGCGGAGAGGGCACGGGCGGTCTGGATGGAGGAGGCGCGCGGGTCGGGGTCGATCACGGCGAGCGCGGCCTCCTGCATGGCGCGGGTGCCGGCGGTGTCGGCGGCGAGGACGCGGACCTGCTGCATCACGAGGGCGTCCGCGGCGGCGGGGACGGTGAGGGCGTAGCCGTCGAGGTCCTGGAAGGGGTCCTGGGCCTGGAACGCCCCGACGACGGCCCACTGGCGGCCGTCCGTGGCCTCGATCGCTCCGGAGGGCTGGGCGAGGCCGAGCTCGGCGAGCTTGGCCTCGGGGACCACCACCTCGCCGGGGGCGGGCAGGCGGCCGCGGGTCAGCTCGATGCCACGGTCCAGGGTGCCGACCACGTTCGTCACGGCCACGCGGGCGCCGCCCCGGCCGATCCCGGTGTTCACGGCGTCCATGGGCGAGTCCCGGGCGAGGGCGGCCTCGGCGGTGTCGAGTCCGGCGAGGGTGGCCGCGGTGGCGCCGGTGAGGAAACCGGTGCCGCCGGTGTCGGTGACGGTGAGCACGCGGGCGCCGGGGCCGGAGAGCTCTGCGGCGACGGCCGCCTCGGTGGCGGCCTGCCTGCCCACGGTGGCCACGGCGGCGAAGCACATGGCGGCCACCACGAGCAGCACGAGGGCGGAGGGCACGGGAGAGGTGCGTGCGGCGGTGACGGCTTCACGCAGCAGGGTGCGCAGGTTCATGGGCGGTCCTCCCGGTTCACAGCCGCACCACCTCGTCGGCGCGGGCGACGACGGCGGGGTCGTGGGTGGCGACCACCACGGTGCGCCCCTCGGCGGCGGCATCGGCGAGGGCGGCCATGACGAGGCCGGCGTTGTCCGGGTCGAGGTTGCCCGTGGGCTCGTCCGCGAGGACGACGGCGGGCGCGTTCACGAGGGCGCGGCACACGGCCACCCGCTGCGCCTGCCCGCCGGAGACCTGCCCGGGCCGGTGGTCGGCGCGGTGGGCGAGGCCGAAGCGCTCGAGCAGCGCCCGTGCCCGGTCCTCGAGCGTCTGGCGCTCCAGCCCGGCGTAGAGGCCGGGCTCCACCACGGAGTCCAGGATGGGGCGGGACGGGTCCAGCTCCGAGTCCTGGAACACGAATCCCACGGAGGTGGCGCGCAGGCGGGAGCGCTCCCGGTCCGGGCGGGTGGAGGCGTCGACGTCGCCGAGGCGCACCACTCCGGAGGTGGGCGTGAGCATGAGCCCGAGCACGTACAGGAGGGTGGACTTGCCGCGCCCGGAGGGTCCGGTGAGGGCGGTGACGGCGCCCGGCGTGAACACGTGGGTGAGGCCGTCGAACAGCTCCTCGGCGGCGCGGGTGTAGGCGAAGCGCAGGTCCTCGACGGCGAGGGCGGCGGGGACGACGGGGG
>NZ_JABFAX010000013.1:131065-136002 GCF_017168395.1 Micrococcus sp. KRD128
AAGGAGCCCCTCATGACCGTGACCCTGCCCGCCGCGATCACCCCCTCCCCCGCGTTCCAGCCCGTGCCCGGCCAGCGCATCGACCCGGAGCTCGCCCGCTCCTGGCTGCTGGTCAACGCCGCCCAGCCCGAGCGGTTCCAGCCCGCCGAGGACTCGGCCGCGGACATCGTCATCCTCGACATCGAGGACGCCGTGGCCCCCAAGGACAAGGACCGGGCCCGCGCGGACGCCGTCGCCTGGCTGACCTCCGGGCACACCGGCTGGGTGCGGCTCAACGGCTACGGCTCGCGGTGGTGGGAGCAGGACGTCGAGGCGCTCGCCGCGGCCCTGCCCGCGCACCTGGGCGGGCCGGTCGCCGAGGGCGGCCTGGCCGGCGTCGTGCTGGCGATGGTGGAGTCCACGGACCACGTGAACGAGACCGCCCGACGGCTGCCCGGGGTGCCCGTCGTGGCGCTCGTGGAGACGGCGCGCGGGCTGCAGCGGATCGACTCGATCGCCGCCGCGAAGGGCACGTTCCGGCTGGCCTTCGGGATCGGCGACTTCCGCCGTGACACCGGCCTGGGCGAGTCGCCGATGGCGCTGGCGTACACGCGGTCCCAGTTCACGATCGCGGCGAAGGCCACGGGGCTGCCGGGCGCGATCGACGGGCCGACCGTGGGCTCCACCGGCGTGAAGCTCGCCGAGGCGACGGCGGTGACCGCGGAGTTCGGCATGACCGGCAAGCTGTGCCTCGCGCCGGAGCAGTGCGCGGCCGTGAACGAAGGGCTCAGCCCGTCCCAGGAGGAGCTGGCGTGGGCCCACGAGTTCCTCGCGGACTTCGAGGCCGACGGCGGCGAGATCCGCAACGGCTCCGACCTGCCCCGCAAGGCCCGCGCGGAGAAGATCCTCCGGCTGGCCGCCGCGTTCGGGGTGCACTCCACGCGGTATCCGGACCAGGACAACGCGATCACGGCACCCTCGGACACGTACCACTACTGAGCGGGGCCACCGCCCACCAGAAACGCGGGTTGAGTTGTCACGGGTGCGGAGGCCGCACACCGGTGACAACTCAACCCGCGTTGCCTTGGGGGGCGCGGATCCCGCCTCCGCTCACACGTCCTGACGCGTCCGGCGCACGACGGCGGCCCGCACCGAGAACGCCAGCACGATCGCCAGGATCCCGTAGATCACCCACGTGATGGGGGTGGAGACGAGCACGGCCGGGTCGCCCACCGAGCTGAGCAGGGCGTCGCGCAGGCTGGTCTCCGCGAGCGGGCCGAGCACCATGCCGATCATCAGCGGCGCCAGCGGGTAGCCGTACCGCCGCATCAGGAAGCCCAGCACGCCGATCCCCAGGAGCATCAGCAGGTCGAACACCGCGCCCGTGGTGGCGTAGATGCCCAGCCCGCAGAACAGCGTGATCCCCGCGTAGAGGTAGTGCTTCGGGATGAGCAGGAGCTTGGCCCACAGCTGCGCGAACGGCAGGTTGATCGCCAGCAGCACGATCATCGCGATGAAGAAGCTCGCCAGCAGCGCCCACACGAGGTCCGGGCTGCGGTCGAACAGCAGCGGGCCGGGCTGCAGCCCGTACTGGCGGAACGCCGCCAGCATGATGGCCGCCGTCGCGGAGACGGGCAGGCCGAGCGTGAGCAGGGCGCCCATCGCCATGCCGGTGGTCGAGTTGCCCGCGGCCTCCGGGGCCGCCAGCCCGCGGATCGCGCCGCGGCCGAACTGCGGATGCGCCCGGCGCCGGTCCAGGCGCCGCTCGGCCGAGTACGCCAGGAACGTCGGCACCTCGGAGCCGCCCACCGGCACGATGCCGAACGGCAGGCCGATCGCCGTGCCGCGCAGCCACGCCGGGGCGGCCTCACGGAACTCGGCGCCCGACAGCCACGGCCGGCCGGTGCGGCGGATGCGCAGGTCCTCGTGCTCGCGGCGCACCCGGGAGGCCACGTGGAACACCTCGCCGAGCGCGAGGATCGCCACCGTGACGGTCACGAGCGGGATGCCGTCGAACAGCTGCGGGGAGCCCATCGTGAAGCGCTCGGTGCCGGTCACCGCATCGATCCCGACGACGGCGATGCCCAGTCCCAGCACCAGGGAGGCCAGGCCGCGCAGCACCGAGTCGGCGACCACCGAGGAGGTGGCCACGAACGCGAAGAGCGCGAGCGCGAAGTACTCCGCGGGCCCGAAGCTCGTGGAGAACTCCGCCAGCACGGGGGCGAGGAACACGACGCACACCGAGGCCACCATGCCGCCGATGAAGGCGCCGAGCGCCGCCGTCGCCAGGGCCTGGGCCGCCCGGCCGTCCTGGGCCATGCGGTGGCCCTCGAACGTGGAGGCGATGGCCGAGGCCTGCCCGGGGGTGTTCATGAGGATGGCCATGGTGGAGTCGCCGAAGAGGCCGCCGAAGTACACGCCGGAGAACATGATGAACGCGGCGGTGGGCTCGAGGGCGAAGGTCATGGGCAGCAGCAGGGCCACGGCCATCGAGGAGCCCAGTCCGGGCATCACGCCGACCGCGGTGCCCAGCAGACAGCCCAGCACCACCCAGAGCAGGTTCATGGGGGTGAGGGCTCCGGCGAAGCCCTCCATGAGGAGTCCGAGGGTCTCCATGTCAGAAGCCACCTCCCAGGATGCCCGAGGGCAGGGTCAGGCCCAAGGCCACCGCGAAGCCGAGGTAGGCCAACGAGGAGACGAACAGGGCGACGAGGATGTCGAACACGGGGTGCGGGGCGCCGAACGCGCGCGTGATGCACCAGAACAGCAGCGCCCCGGTGAGGATCCACCCCAGCCAGGGCAGCAGGACGGCGAACGCGAGGAAGCCGAGGAAGCACCAGGCCAGCGCGCCGAAGTCCGAGTGGAACAGGGTCAGCGGGCCGGCCGCCTGGCCGACCTCGCCGTCCGCGTCGGCCTGACCCTCGGGGGCCTGGCGCACGCGCACGACCTCCACCGCGAGCGCGGCGGCGATCACGAGGCCCGCGACCGCGAGGATCAGCGGGAAGAAGTCCGGGCCGGGGAAGTCGGCGCCGTCGGTGTCCATGGCCAGGGACCCCACCAGCAGGTAGAGGCTGAACGCCGCCAGCACGGCCGGCATGACGAGTCCGGAGAGCCCGGCGGCGCGTCCCCAGCGGGAGGGGGCGTCGGCTGCGGGGGGGACGGTGGATGCGTGGCTCACTTGATCTCCTCCGTCAGCGTGCCGATGCGCTCCTTCTCGGCGGCGATGAACTCCTCGAGTTCGGTGCCGGAGAGGGGCACGGGGTTCCAGTAGTTGCGCTGCACCGCCTCCTTCCACTCGGGGGTGTCGACCGCCTCGGCGATGAGGGTCTCGAGCTCGGTGCGCTCCTCCGCGGAGACGCCCGGCGGCACGAACAGGGCGCGCCAGTTGGTGAGCGTGACGTCGTAGCCCTGGGAGCGCAGGGTCGGGATCTCCTCGACGCCGGCCAGCGGCTCGGCCGCCACCACGCCGAGGGCGCGCAGTCGGCCGGCATCGACCTGCGGGTAGATGTCCGCGAAGCCGCCGGCGGAGGCCTGGGCGGTGCCGTTGAGCAGGGCCTGGATGGCCTCGCCGCCGCCGTCGGACGGGATGTAGGTGGTGTCCGCGACCGGCACGCCGGCCGTGCGGGCGATGTCCGCCATGACGAGCTGGTCGAAGGAGCCGCCGCCGGTCCACGCCACGTGGGCGGGGTCCGCGCGCCAGGCGTCCACCAGGTCGTCCATGCTCTGGTACGGCGAGTCCGCCGGGACCACCACGAGGCTGTACTCCTCGACGACGCGGCTGACCGCGGTGACCTCGGAGAGCTCGGGGCCGGTGCCACGGGCCGCGTGGGCGGCGATCTGGCCGGTGCCGCCCACCATGAGGTTGTTCGCGTCCTCGAGCGTGGTCAGCTGACCGAGGGCGATGTTGCCACCGGCGCCGGGGATGTTGACCACCTGGACGTTGTTCACGAGCCCGTTGACGCGCATGGTCTGCTGCAGCTCGCGCTGGAACGAGTCCCAGCCGCCGCCGGCGGCCGCGGGGGCGATGAGGGTCAGGTTGGTGCGGATGTCGTTGCCTCCCGAGGCCGAGCGGATGGAGAAGGCGGAGGCCGCGAGCACGGTGAGCACCGCGATCACGCTGAAGACGATCCGGCCGATCCCCGTGCGTCGGCGCGGGGGGCCGTCGGGGGAGGTGGAGGACATGGCGGTTCCTAACAGAGACACCCCGCCGCCAGGGAGTGGCGCCGGGGAGAGGTGCGAGTGGTGGAGGTCACGGTAACAGCGCAGCGGGGCCGCGTGCGCTCTGCGTCCGAAGAGTGACCGACGACAACCGGTCCGGGTGGTGACGGGGACCGCGACCATGACGCACAGTGGTCCCCATGACGATCATCAGCACCGGAACCAGCACCCCCGAGAGCGCCGCGGCCTGGCGGGCCGCCCTGGCCGAGGCGGCCCTGCGCGGAGAGGACGTGGTCTGGTTCTCCCTCGACGGGACC
The DNA here is from genome assembly GCF_017168395.1 of Micrococcus sp. KRD128. NCBI lineage: Bacteria > Bacillati > Actinomycetota > Actinomycetes > Micrococcales > Micrococcaceae > Micrococcus > Micrococcus sp. KRD128. The sequence continues at coordinate 135,520 of NZ_JABFAX010000013.1, forward strand.
GAGCCGGACGAGGCGGAGTCGCGCGAGGCCGGCGTCGCCGTGTCCGTGGCGCACGCCCAGGAGCGCGGCCGGGACGCCGTCGGCGACCTGCTCGAGCACGCCGAGCGCGTGGGTGCGAGCCGGATCGTGGTGGGCGTGAAGCACCGCTCCCCCGTGGGCAAGCTGCTGCTGGGATCGGCCGCGCAGCAGATCATCCTCGAGGCGCGCGTCCCGGTGGTGTGCGTCAAGCCGTGAGGGCCGCCCGCCCGGACCAGCCCGGGAACGCCGAAGGCCCCGGAACCGTGTGGTTCCGGGGCCTTCGTCCTCGGTGCGCGAGGGGGGACTTGAACCCCCACGTCCTTGCGAACACTGGCACCTGAAGCCAGCGCGTCTACCAATTCCGCCACTCGCGCGAGCGGCTTCCTGATCTCGGCTCCGGACATCCGGCGACCGTCACAGGCAGCGAGGAATACTCTAACCCCCGCCCGCCCGGGCGTGCAAATC
>NZ_JABFAX010000014.1:0-4255 GCF_017168395.1 Micrococcus sp. KRD128
GCCCCATCCCACCCTCGACGACGTCCCCGCCGCCGAGCGCGCCGCCCTGCGCCGTGGCCGGCTGCGTCCGTGGCTGCCGTTCCTGCTCGCGACCGTCCTGTGCCTGGCACTGCTGGGGTGGGCCCTCGTCGCCCTGCCGGGCCTGCCGGCGCGGGTGCCCACGCACTGGGGCGTCGACGGGCGGCCCGATGCGTGGGAGGACGCCTCGTTCGGCACGGTGGCGACGGGGCCGCTGATCGGCCTCGGCATGACGGGGTTCCTGGCGCTGGTCTCCGCGATGGTCACCGCCCTCGTCCCCACGGATCCGGGGCTGTCCCCGTGGCGGCGCGTGCGCCAGGCGGGGGTGCACCGCGGGGTCCAGGAGGGCCTCGGCTGGCTGTGCGTGCTCATGGCCCTGGTGCTGGCCCCGTCGACGGTCGAGGTGCTGGCCGCCGGCGCCTGGACGATGCCGTGGTGGCTCCTGCCGCTCACGCTGACCGTGCTCCTGGTGGGTGTCTTCCCGGCGATGCGGGCCGGCGTTCAGCGGTGGACGCGCTGGTCGGACCGCGTCGCGGCAGAGCTCGGGTACCGGCCCACGGCCGCGGAGCTCGCCGAGGACGAGGTGTGGACGCCCCTGGGGCTCAAGCGCGACCCCGAGGACCCGGCCGTCTTCCCCGCCAAACGCCCCGGCTACGGCGTGGGCGTGACGGTCAACCTCGCCACCCCGGTGGGCCGGTGGCTGGTGCGCGGATTCGTGGCCGTGTTCATCGTCGGCCTGCCGCTGGCGCTCTGGCTCGGCGCGTTCGCCGCGCGGTGAGGCGGACCGTGCCCGACGACGTCGCCGTCCGCCTGCTCCTGATCGCCGACACCCACATCCCGCGGCGTGCCCGTGCCCTGCCCGCGCAGGTGTGGGCCGAGGTGGCGCGGGCCGACGTCGTGCTCCACGCCGGCGACTGGGTGACCGAGGACGCGCTCGACGACCTCGACGCGCGGGCCGCCCGGCTGGTGGGCGTGTGGGGCAACAACGACGGGCCTCGGCTGCGGGCGCGGCTGCCCGAGGTGGCACGCGTGGAGATCGGCGGGGTGCGGATCGCGATGGTCCACGAGACGGGCCCGGCGGCCGGCCGCGAGCGCCGCATGGCCGCGGCGTTCCCGGACGCGGACGTGCTGGTGTTCGGGCACAGCCACATCCCGTGGGACACCGTGGCCGGGCCGGAGACCGCGAACCCGGGCCTGCGGCTGCTCAACCCCGGCTCCTGCACGGACCGGCGGCGGCAGCCGGTGTGCACCCTCATGCGCGCGGTGGTGCGGGACGGGCGGCTCGAGGACGTGGAGCTGGTGCCCGTGGACCGCACCCCGTGACCGACGGGCCGGCCGCTCGCCCGCACGGCTTGCCCCCACAGCCGTGCCACGCCATGGACCGGCCAGCGACGCGACGGTGTGGTCGACGCATCGCATGAGACGTCTATGATTTGCGTGGGTCGCATCACATCCGCGTGACATCTCCGCATTCCGACGCCTGAGACCCCGGCCCCATGGTCCGGGGGCGCGACGCCATCCCCGGTGTGCCGGACGGCGGCCCGGCATGAGCACTTCGACAAGGAGACCAGCATGGGACGTGCACAACGATGGGTGGCCGGCGTCCCGACGGCCGCGCTCCTCACCACGATGTCAGCCTCCCCTGCCGCCGCGGGCGCAGGCGCCCCGCGCAAGCAGGACGCCGCCCGCATCTCCGGGTTCCTCGGGGGCAACGTCTGGACGCTGCTCGGCTTCGGCTCGTGCGCCGAGCTCGTGTTGGAGCTCCGCCGATGAACGCGCTCCTTCTCGCCCTCCTGGCCGTCGTCGCGGTCAGCGCCTTCGTCCTCGCCTGGATGTTCACCTCCGCCCGCCGCCGCGGAGAGCAGTCCGTGCCCGTGAGCTCCGGCATCGCCGCCGTGGTGACGTTCGTGGCCGCCGTCGTCTACAGCATCCAGTCCGCCGACGGCGGCTGGGGCGTGCGCCTCGCGGGCATCGGCGTGCTCGTCGTCGCCCTGCTCCTCGGGGCCTGGGCGGGCCGGCGCGGCCCCGCACAGGCCTGACCCCCACGCACCCACGCCCCGCCCCCGGACCTCCGGGGGCGGGGCGTCCGTGCCTCCGAGGTGCGGCCGGCCCCGCGTGACGCTCTGCGACGTGCCCACCCTGCCCCCGGCGCACCTCGCCCGGGACAATGGGACGGACTGTCCCGAAGCCTCCATCGAAAGGACCCCCGTGGCTGACCACGAGTTCGGCTTCCGCACCCAGGCGCTGCACGCGGGCGCCGTCCCGGACGCCGTCCACGGCTCCCGCGCGGTGCCGATCCACCAGACCAGCTCGTTCGTGTTCGAGTCCGCCGAGGACGCCGCCAACCTCTTCGCGCTGCAGAAGTACGGCAACATCTACTCGCGGATCGGCAACCCCACGGTCGCCGCGTTCGAGGAGCGCGTCGCCACGCTGGAGGGCGGGATCGGGGCCGTCGCGGCGGCGTCCGGCATGGCCGCCGAGTTCGTCACCTTCGCGGCACTCGCCGGGGCCGGCGACCACATCGTGGCGTCCTCCAAGCTGTACGGCGGCACGATCACCCAGCTGGACGTCTCCCTGCGCCGGTTCGGCGTCGAGACCACGTTCGTGGACTCCGCCGAGGCCGCGGACTTCGAGGCCGCCCTCCAGCCCAACACCAAGGCGGTCTACACGGAGATCGTCGCCAACCCGTCCGGTGACGTCGTGGACCTGCCGGGCCTGGCCGACGTCGCCCACCGCCACGGCGTGCCGCTCGTCGTGGACGCGACCCTCACCCCGCCCTACCTGATCCGGCCGATCGAGCACGGCGCGGACATCGTCATCCATTCGGCCACGAAGTTCCTCGGCGGGCAGGGCACCACGCTCGGCGGCGTCGTGGTGGAGTCCGGCCGCTTCCCGTGGGACAACGGCAAGTTCCCGTCCATGACCGAGCCCGTGCCCTCGTACGGCGGCGTCTCCTGGTGGGGCAACTTCGGCGAGTACGGCTTCCTCACCAAGCTCCGCTCGGAGCAGCTGCGCGACTTCGGCCCGTCGCTGGCCCCGCAGTCGGCGTTCCAGCTGCTGCTCGGCGTCGAGACGCTGGCCCCGCGCATGGACGCCCACCTGGCGAATGCGCAGGCCGTGGCGCAGTGGCTGGACGAGGACCCGCGCGTCTCCTGGGTGCGCTACGCCGGCCTGCCCGACCACCCGCACCACGCCCGCGCGCAGCAGCTGCTGCCCCGGGGCGTCGGCTCGGTGTTCAGCTTCGGCGTGGCCCCGGCAGCCACGGACACCGACGCCGGCGCCTCCGGTCCGGAGGCCGGGCGTGCGACGGCGTCGCGCTTCATCGCCGCGCTGCAGCTGGCCTCCCACCTGGCCAACATCGGCGACGCGAAGACGCTGGTGCTGCACCCCGCCACGACGACCCATCAGCAGCTCACCGCCGAGCAGCTCGTGGCCGCGGGCATCCCGGCGGACCTGATCCGCATCTCGGTGGGCATCGAGGACCTCGAGGACATCCTCTGGGACCTGGACCAGGCCCTGACCGAGGCCACCGGCCGCACCCGCGACGGCGCCGTCGTCCCCGCAGAGCAGGAGGCCTGAGCCATGAGCACCACCCACCCCGAGCGCACCTGGACCGGCCCCGGCGCCCCCGAGCGCCTGGCGATCCTGCGGCGCACCCGCTCGATCGCGATCGTCGGCGCCTCGGACAAGCCGGCCCGTGCGTCCTACTTCGTGGCCACGTACCTGCTGAGCTCGACCACGTACGACGTCTACTTCGTCAATCCCGTGCTCGCCGCGGCCGGCAAGAAGATCCTCGGCCACCGCGTCTACGCCTCGCTCGACGACCTGCCCGTCACCCCGGACCTCGTGGAGGTGTTCCGCAAGTCCTCCGACGCCCCCGAGGTGGTGGCGGACGCCGCCCGCGTGGGCGCCCGGACCGTGTGGCTGCAGCTGGGCATCTGGAACGAGGACGCCGCGCGTCAGGCCGAGGCCGCGGGCCTGGAGATCGTGATGGACCGCTGCGTGAAGATCGAGCACGCCCGCTTCCACGGCGGGCTCAACCTCGCCGGCTTCGTCACCGGCGTGATCAGCTCGCGGCGCCAGGAACTGGACCGCTAGGCGGACGACGCCCCATGTCGGGCGCCGTCCGGGCCTCGTTGCGCACCCGCCCGTCGATGGCGTGGGATGGTCCCATGACCTCCGAGCTCCCCTCCCCGCCCCTCTCCCTGTCTCTTTTACCCATCTCCCAGCCCACGAG
>NZ_JABFAX010000014.1:4355-11180 GCF_017168395.1 Micrococcus sp. KRD128
CCTCTCCCCCGCCTGGACCGGCCGCACCGACGGCGACGCCCCCGAGCACCTGCGCTGGCACCAGGTCGTCCGCCCCGCCGACGGCCGTGGCGAGCCCACGACGACGCAGCGCGACCTCGGCGCCGGCGCTCCGACGTCGGACGCGCGGTCCACGGCGCTCATCGGCTTCGCCTCGGACGAGGGCGTGCGCCGCAACCACGGCCGCGTGGGCGCCGAGGACGGCCCGGAGGCGCTGCGCGGCGCGCTCGCCTCGCTCGCGTACCTCGAGGGCACGGGCGCGCTCGTGGACGCGGGCGACGTGTCCGTGGACCGCGGCGACGACGACGCCCCGGGCGAGCTCGAGGCGGGCCAGGCCGAGCTGGGCACGGTGGTCAGCGGGCTGTTGAACGCCCACGACCTGGCCGTGGTGCTCGGCGGCGGACACGAGACGGCCTACGCCTCGATCACGGGCCTGACCGGCTCCACGCGCGTGGCTGCGGGCACCCGCGTGGGCATCCTCAACCTGGACGCGCACTTCGACCTGCGCGAGGCGCCGCGGCCCAGCTCCGGCACCCCGTTCCTGCAGGCGCTGCGGGACGCGGAGGGGGCGGAGCATCAGCTCTCCTACGCGGTGGTGGGCATCAGCGAGGCCAACAACACCCGCGCCCTGTTCGACACCGCGCGCGAACGCGGGGTCACGTGGGTGACCGACGAGCAGGCCCAGACCGCCGACGTCACCGGCGTGCGCCGCTGGGTGCGCTCGTTCATCAACGCCGTGGACGTGCTCTACCTGACGATCGACCTGGATGTGCTGCCGGCCGCCGTCGCCCCGGGGGTGAGCGCACCGGCCGGCTTCGGCGTGCCGTATGAGGTGATCCACGCGTGCACGCTGGAGGCCACCCAGTCCGGGAAGCTGGCCCTGGCCGACGTCGTGGAGCTCAACCCCGCCCTGGATGTGGACGGCCGCACGGCGAAGGCCGCAGCCCGGCTGATCCACACGATCGTCAGCCGTCACCGGACGGACGCGTCGCTGCTGGCCTGAGGCGGGCCGGGACTCGTTCAGGCGCGGGGGGCCGCGTGCCTCAGCGCCCCTCCGACCACGGGGCCGGGGGCTCGGCGCTGCCGTGGGCCGCGCGTCGGGCGGCGTAGTCCAGCGCCGAGCGTGCCAGGAAGTCGTGCAGGGCCAGCACTCCGGCCCGGGCTCCGGCCGAGTCCCTCCGGGTCACGGCCTCCAGCGCCGGGACGTAGAATGCCCGACCGAGTTCGACCTCGCCGGGCAGACCCTTCGTGGTGGCCAGCCAGAACCGCCGGCAGAGCCCCTGGAGCGGGACCAGGGAATCGGCGAGATAGCGGTTGTTCGCGATCGTGCGCAGGAGTTCGTGCGAGCGCCCGACGGCGGCGACGTACGCCGGCAGGTCCTCCACCGTGCGCAGGTGCCGCACGTGGGCCGCGACGGCGGCCAGCTGCTCCTCGTTCGCCCGCGCGCACGCCAGTCCCACGGCCAGCGCCTCGAGCGACCGCCGCACCTCCAGCCTCTCCAGCTGGTCGTCCACGGAGATCGCGGGGACCTGCAGGCCACGCCCCCCACCGACCAGGAGCCAGTGGTCTCGGATGAGGCGCTGCACGGCCTCGCGCAGGGGTGTGCGCCCCGTCTCGGCGGCGTCGATGAGGGCCGCCTCGCTGAGGATGGCGCCCGGCGACAGCTCCCCGGTCTCGATCTTCTGCGTCAGGCGGGCGTAGGCCTCCTCCGACTTGTTCATGGGCCCAGCCTAGGCAGTCATCTTCCCTCACCTCCTTGATATATCCGGGATATGCGGCGTAGCGTGGCCCACGCACTGTTACCGGCATCACATGGAGGACCCATGAAGTACCGCCCGCAGCACGAGGCCACCCCCCTGCCCTTCTCCCCCTTCAAGAGCTCCACCGTGCCGCGGCCCATCGGCTGGCTGTCCTCCGTGAGCACGGACGGCCGGGAGAACATCGCCCCCTACAGCCAGTGGCAGAACCTCACCTTCGACCCGCCCATGGTGATGTTCTCCGCGAACCAGTACCCGGACGGACGCCGCAAGGACACCGTCCTCAACGCGGAGCAGACCGGCTGGTTCGTGTGGAACATGGCCACCTACGACCTGCGCGAGGCCGTCAACGTCTCCGCCATGGCCCTGGAGCCGGGCGAGAGCGAGTGGGACCGCATCGCCGAGCACGGCGTCACCAAGGTCTACGCGGACAACCACCCCATCCCGATGGTCGCCGAGTCCCCCGTGCGCTTCGAGTGCCGCTACCACTCGACGCACCGCATCAAGGGCGACTCGAACGTCGGCACCATCGACGTGGTCTTCGCCCACGTGGACACCATCCACATCGACGACGACGTCATCACGGCCGACGGCCGCATCGACATCCCGCGCATCCAGCCGATCGCCCGCCTGGGCTACTTCGACTACACCGTGGTGCGGGAGACCTTCGAGATGCGGGTGCCCGGCGCCGACGGCGATGCCCAGGCCGGCCTCGAGGGACGGACATGAGCACCGCGGCCACCGGTGCGGCCCGGCCCGCTCCCGTGCCCGAGGCCCGCCCCCGGAGCCTGAAGGACATGCTGGCCGTGAACTTCGGCAACGCGCTGGAGTGGTACGACTGGAACGTCTACACGATCTTCGCCCCGGTCTTCGCGGCGCAGATCTTCCACGCGGACAACCCCACCTCCGAGCTGCTCGCCACCCTGGCCGTCTTCGCGGTGGGCTTCGTCGCCCGCCCCATCGGCGGCTACGTGTTCGGCGCCTACGCGGACCGGGTGGGCCGCAAGCGCAGCCTCTTCGCGGCGATGATGATCACCGCGCTCGGCAGCCTGATCATCGCCTTCACCCCCACCTACGGCACCGTGGGCGTCCTCGCCTCGGTGATCCTCGTCATCGCCCGCCTGCTGCAGGGCCTGGCGCACGGAGGCGAGATGGGCACCTCCGTGACCTACCTCGTGGAGCGGGCGCCGCAGGGCCGGCGCGGGCTGTTCGGGGCGACATCGTGGGTGTCCGTGGTGGTGGGCACGATCCTGGCGACGCTCGTGGGCCTGGCCGTCAACACGCTGCTCTCCCACGAGCAGGTGGCGTCCTGGGGCTGGCGCGTGGCGTTCGGCATCGGCGGCGTGTTGGGCCTGTACGCGCTGTACCTGCGACGGAGCCTGACGGAGTCGGAGCACTTCACGGCGGCGCAGCAGGTGGTGCCCACCGCCGACGACGCTCCCCGCCGGGAGCCGGGTGCGGTGTGGCGCGGCCTGCTGACGATCTTCCTGGTCTCCGCGGGCGGCTCGCTGATGTTCTACACGTGGCTGATCTACCTCCCCACGCACGCGCAGGTGGCCCATCAGATGGACAAGTCCACCACCCTCTCGGCCTCGCTCGTGGCCCAGGTGATCTTCCTGGCCGCCATCCTCGGGGCGGGCCTGCTGGGCGACCGGGTCGGCCGCCGTCCGCTGGTCATCGCCTTCGGTCTGCTCTTCGTGCTGCTGCCGTTCCCGCTGTTCGGCATGCTGGACGGCACCTTCGCCTCGTTCCTGCTCGTGCAGACCATCGCCCTGCTGGTCGTGGCGCTGCTGTTCGGCGTCAACGGCGCCGTCTGGTCCGAGGCGCTGCCCACGGGGGTGCGCGCCAAGGGCGTGGCCACCATGCTCTCGCTGGCCACCGCGATCTTCGGCGGCACAGCGCCGTACCTGATCACGTGGCTGACGGCGCAGGGGTGGACCAGCGCGTTCCCGATCTACCTCATGGTGATCGGCGGCCTCACCGGCCTGACCGGCCTGGTCATGAAGGAGACGAAGGACGTGGACCTGGCGGCCTGAACCGAGGCGACCGGGCCCGACCCGCAGGCCGCCCCCTCCACACACAGAGTGGTCACGACACGCCGTCTCGTGCAGGCGCACGCGGCATGTCGTGACCACTCTGTGGCGTCGGACCGATCTGCGGGCTCAGTGCCCCTCGGCCTCGGCGCCCTCGGACTCCTCGGCCAGGTCCTGCGGCTCGGCGTCGGCGGAGACGCCCGCGAGCGCCTCCGCCACGGCGGCCAGCACGGACCCGTCGCGCAGGGCCTGCTCGGCGGCGGCCAGCTGCGGGGCCATGTACTGGTCCGGGCCGGGGCCGGGGACGCCGGCCTCGCGGATCACGCGGACGGCGGCACCGGTCGCGGCGGAGGGCTGCAGCGGCGCGCGCAGCTCGATCGCGCGGGCGGCGGCCACGAGCTCGACGGCGAGCACGCGCCGGAAGTTCTCCACGGCCGAGCGCAGCTTGCGGGCGGCGTGCCAGCCCATGGAGACGTGGTCCTCCTGCATCGCGGAGGACGGGATGGAGTCCACGGACGCGGGCACGGCCAGACGCTTCATGTCCGAGACGAGCCCGGCCTGCGTGTACTGGGCGATCATCATGCCGGAGTCCACGCCAGGGTCGTCCACGAGGAACGCGGGCAGCCCGTGCGAGCGGGCCGGGTCCAGCATGCGGTCGGTGCGGCGCTCGGACATGCTGGCGACGTCGGCCACCGGGATGGCCAGGAAGTCCAGCACGTACGCCACGGGCGCCCCGTGGAAGTTGCCGTTCGAGCTCACCCGGCCGTCGTCGAGCACCACCGGGTTGTCCACGGTGGCGGCGAGCTCGCGCTCGGCCACGGTGCGCACGTACGCGAGGGTGTCGCGCAGGCCGCCGGCCACCTGCGGGGCGCAGCGCAGCGAGTAGGCGTCCTGCACGCGGGAGTCGCCCTCCTTGTGGCTGGCCACGATCGGCGAGCCCGCCAGGATCTTCAGCATCCGGTCGGCGGAGGTCGCCTGGCCCGGGTGGGGGCGCAGCGGCAGGTGCAGCTCCGGCACGAACACGCGGTCGGTGCCGAGCAGCGCCTCCACGGACATCGCGGCGGTGAGGTCCACGATGTCGGCGAGCTCCCCGAGGTCGGCCAGCGCCATGATCAGCATGCCGAGCATGCCCTCGGTGCCGTTGACGAGGGCCAGGCCCTCCTTCTCCCGCAGCTCGACCGGCTCGATCCCGGCCTCGGCGAGCGCCTCGCCGGCCGGACGCAGCGCACCGTCCGTCCCGACGACGTCGCCCTCGCCCATCAGCGCCAGGGCCACGTGGGAGAGCGGGGCGAGGTCGCCGGAGCAGCCCAGCGAGCCGAACTCGCGCACGGCGGGGGTGATGCCCGCGTTGAGCATGGCCACGAAGGTCTCGACCACCACGGGGCGCACGCCCGTGCGGCCGGAGGCCAGCGTGGTGGCGCGCAGGAACATCAGCGCGCGGACGACCTCGCGCTCCACCACGGGGCCCATGCCGGCGGCGTGGGAGCGGATCAGGGACTTCTGCAGCTGCGCGCGGGACTCGAGCGGGATGTGCTTGTCCGCGAGCGCGCCGAAGCCGGTGGAGACGCCGTAGGTGGGGGTCTCGGCCTCGGCCAGCGCCTCGACGTGGCGGCGCACCGCGCCGACGGTCTCGAGCACGTCGTCGGCGAGCACCACGCGGGCGTCGTGGCGGGCGACGGCGACGACGTCGTCCAGGGTGGCCCCGGACGTGCCGAGCGTGACGGTGACGGGAGGGGTGGTCATGGTGATGCGTTCTCCTTGCTGTGGGTCGATCAGACGGCCCGGCGGCCCGCGCGCCAGACCGCGTGGGTCAGCGGCATGCCGGGGCGGTAGGCCAGGTGGATGGCGGCGGGGGCGTCGAGCACGTGCAGGTCGGCGCGCTTGCCGACCTCGAGGCTGCCGACGCGGTCCTGCGCCCGCAGGCCGAGGGCCCCGCCGAGGGTGGCGGCGCGCACGGCCTCGGCGAGGGTCAGGTGCATCTGCAGCACGGCGGTGCCCACGTTGAAGTTCATGGACGTGGTGTAGCTGGTGCCCGGGTTGCAGTTCGAGGCCAGGGAGACCTCGATGCCGGCGTCGAGCAGGCGACGCGCGGGCGCCAGCGGGGCGCGGGTGGACAGGTCGCACGCAGGCAGGCAGCCGGCCACGGTGCCGGGCGTCCCGGTGGCCGAGGCGCGGTCCCAGCCGGCCCAGGTGCCGGCCAGGGCCTCGACGTCCGCGTCGGAGAGGTGGTTGACGTGGTCCACGGAGGCGGCGCCGAACTCCACGGCCACGCCCACGCCCGGGCCCTGCTCGATCTGGTTGCCGTGCAGGCGCACGCCCAGGCCCGCCGCCACACCCGCGGCGAGCACGCGGCGGGTCTGCTCGGCGTCGAAGGCGCCGGTGTCGCAGAACACGTCCACCCAGCCCGCGTGCTCCCGCACGGCCTCGAGCATCGGCCCGACGACGTCGTCCAGGTAGTCCTCCGCGTCCCGGCCCGGGGGCACGAGGTGGGCGCCGAGGAAGGTCACCTCGTCCACGAGGCCCTCCTCGCGCAGCCCGGCCAGCAGGCGCGCGTGGCGCGCCTCCTCCTCCACGGTGAGCCCGTAGCCGGTCTTGGTCTCGAGGTAGGTGGTGCCGCCGGCCACCGCGTCGGCCACCCGGCCGCTGACCAGCTCGGCCAGGCGGTCGTCCGAGGCGGCACGGGTGGCGGAGGTGGTCACGCCGATGCCGCCGGCCGCGTAGGACTCGCCGGCCATGCGGGCCTCGAACTCGGCGGAGCGGTCCCCGTCGAACACGAGGTGCGTGTGGGAGTCCACCCAGCCGGGCAGCACGGCGCGGCCCTCGACGGACACCCGGTCGTCCGCGTCCGGGGCGTCCGCGGCGGGGCCGATCCAGGCGATGCGCTCGTCCTCGACGACGACGGCCGCGTCCGTGAGCACCCGCCCCTCGGGGTCGACGGTGGTCAGCTCGGCGATGTCGGTGATGAGCGTGGAGCGCATGGGGGCCTCTCTGCGGGACGGACGGGGGTGGGGCGGTGG
>NZ_JABFAX010000014.1:11280-22068 GCF_017168395.1 Micrococcus sp. KRD128
GACGGGGGTGGGGCGGTGGGGTGGGCCTCAGGTGAGCGCGGCCACCAGGTGGGCCAGCGGCGTGGCCAGCACGATGGTGAGCGCCACGCGCTCGACCCAGATCACCAGGAGGTGCCACATCTTCACGGGGATGTCCGTGGCCAGGATGGCAGGAACCACCGCGGAGAAGAAGATGATCGCGGAGACGCAGACGACGCCGATCACGAACCGGGCGACGAGGTCCTCGTGACCGGCCGCCATCGTGGCCGGGATGAACATCTCGGCGATCGAGGTGGCGGAGGCCGAGGCCAGCAGGCCGGGGTCGGAGTAGCCGAGCGCCCAGAACAGCGGGTAGAAGATCACGCCGATCCACTCGAACACGGGCGTGTACGTGGCCAGGACCAGGGCGATCAGGCCCACGGACATGATGGAGGGCAGGATCTGGAGCACCATCACGAGGCCGTCCCGGAAGTTGACCCAGATGTTCTTCGGCAGGGACGGGGCCTCGGCGAGGGTCTGCTCGGCGGCGCGACGGGCCACGCGGAAGCGGTCCCGGGTGACGGCCTGCTCGGGCGAGTGCACCACGCCGGGGTACACCTCGTCCGGGATGCGGCTCAGCGGCGGGATGCGCACGGTGATGGCCGTGACCACGAACGTCACCACGAGGGTGCCGAAGAAGTACCAGAGCCAGATGTCCATCAGGCCCAGCGTCTTGGCGACGATCACCATGAAGGTCGCGGACACCGTGGAGAAGCCGACGGCGATGATCGCCGCCTCGCGGGCCGTGTAGCGGCCGCCGGTGTACATGCGGTTCGTCAGCAGCAGGCCCAGGGCGTAGGAGCCCACGAAGGAGGCGACGGCGTCGACGGCGGCGCGGCCGGGCACGCGCCAGATCGGCCGCATGGCCGGGCGCAGGTAGACGCCCACGAACTCCATGAGGCCGTAGCCGATCACGAGGGCCAGGAAGACGCCGCCGATGGGGACGATCAGGCCCACGGGCACCACGAGCTTGTCCATCAGGAACGGGCCGATGTTCTTGTCCAGGATCCAGCTCGGGCCCACGCCGAACACGACCATCGCCGAGGCGACCAGGCCGAGCACGGCGAGGAACGCGAAGACCGTCCGCGTGGTGCTGGTCCGCCAGCGGCCCGAGGCGAACGGGTACACGGCGCCGGCGGCGATGATGGCCAGGCCCACCCAGCGGTCGGCCGGGCCGAGCAGCCCGCGCACCCAGGTCACCAGGTGGTCCAGGGGGATGGAGCTCGCCCCGTTGATCGTGACGGGCACGAAGAACATGACGATGCCGATCGCCGAGTAGACGATCATGCGCCAGCGCGCCGGCGGGCGGGGCGCGTCGGCCTCGATCGCGGCCATCGCGGTGGTGTCGGTGTGCAGCTCGTGGTCTGCGGGGCGGGACGAGTCCATCGTGGTGTCCTTTCGATCGCGAGCCGGACGGGCGTCCGCCCGTCCGGCTCGCGGCGGTGATGTCGTCGGACGGCGACGGCGCGGCGGCACCGTCGTCGTCCGACGACGTGACCGGGGTCAGTCCCGGATCGTGGCCTCCATGGGCACACGGACGCCGCGCTCGGCGGCGACCTCGACGGCCCGGGAGTAGCCCGAGTCGACGTGACGGAAGACACCCATGGCGGGGTCGTTGGTCAGCAGGGCGGTGAGCTTGGCCGCGGCCAGCTCGGTGCCGTCCGCCAGGCCGACCTGGCCGGCGTGGATGGAGCGGCCGATGCCGACGCCGCCGCCGTGGTGGATCGACACCCAGGTGGCGCCGGAGGAGGTGGCGGTCAGCGCGTTGAGCAGCGGCCAGTCGGCGATCGCGTCGGAGCCGTCCAGCATGGACTCGGTCTCGCGGTACGGGGAGGCCACGGAGCCGGAGTCGAGGTGGTCGCGGCCGATCACGATCGGCGCCTTGACCTTGCCCTCGGCCACGAGCTGGTTGAAGAGCAGGCCGGCCTTGTGGCGCTCGCCGTAGCCCAGCCAGCAGATGCGGGCCGGCAGGCCCTCGAACTCCACGAACTCGGCGGCGCCGTCGAGCCAGCGGTGCAGGTGCTCGTTCTCGGGGAACAGCTCCTTCAGGGCCTCGTCGGTCACACGGATGTCCTCCGGGTCGCCGGACAGCGCGGCCCAGCGGAACGGGCCGAGGCCCTCGCAGAACAGCGGGCGGATGTAGGCCGGGACGAAGCCCGGGAACTCGAACGCGCGGGAGTAGCCGGCCTTGCGGGCCTCGTCGCGGATGGAGTTGCCGTAGTCGAACACCTCGGCGCCGATGTCCTGGAAGCCGACCATGGCCTCGACCTGGCGGGCCATGGACTCCTGGGCCTTCTTGGTGAAGGTGTCCGGGTCGGCCTCGGCCTCGGCGTGCCAGTCCTTCTCGTCGATCTCGATCGGCAGGTAGGACAGCGGGTCGTGCGCGGAGGTCTGGTCGGTGACGATGTCGATCTCGACGGTGCCGGCCTTCTGGCGCTCGAGCAGCTCGGGGAACACCTCGGCGGCGTTGCCCACGAGGCCCACGGAGACGGCCTCGCCGTTGCGCTTGGCCTGCATGACGCGCTCGACGGCCTTGTCGATGTCCGTCTCCACCTCGTCCAGGTAGCGCTTGCCCATGCGGCGGCGCAGGCGGTCCTCCGAGACGTCCACGATCAGGCAGACGCCGCCGTTGAGGGTGACGGCCAGGGGCTGGGCGCCGCCCATGCCGCCGCAGCCGCCGGTGAGGGTCAGGGTGCCCTTGAGGGAGCCGTCGTAGCGCTTGCGGCCGATCGCGGCGAAGGTCTCGTAGGTGCCCTGCAGGATGCCCTGGGTGGCGATGTAGATCCACGAGCCGGCGGTCATCTGGCCGTACATCATCAGGCCCTCGGCCTCGAGCTCGCGGAAGGTCTTCCAGTCGGCCCAGTCGCCCACCAGGTTGGAGTTGGCGATCAGCACGCGGGGAGCCCACACGTTGGTCTTGACGACGCCGACCGGCTTGCCGGACTGCACCAGGAGGGTCTCGTCCTCCTCGAGGTCCTTGAGGGTGGCGACGATGGCGTCGTAGGCCTCCCAGGAGCGGGCCGCGCGGCCGGTGCCGCCGTAGACGACGAGGTCCTCGGGACGCTCGGCGACCTCGGGGTCCAGGTTGTTCATGAGCATCCGCAGCGGGGCCTCGGTCTGCCAGGACTTGGCGGAGAGCTCGGTGCCGCGCGGGGCGCGGATGGTGCGGGACGGGTCGTGCTGGGTGAAGCCCACGGCCATGGCAGTTCCTCTCGACGGGGTGCGTGCGCCGCCGGGACGGGTGGCCCCGGTGATTTCACGGCTCGGCATGCACTTTCCGAACATTGAAACAGTGACTCGGCTCACGCGCAAGCCCGATCCGCGTGTCCCACACCCGTTACGCTCCCTCTCATGACCACCACCCCCACCGCCTCGACGCGCACCGTGGACCGGGCCCTGGACCTGCTCGCCGCCGTCACCGAGCAGCCCCGGCTGAGCCTGACCGAGGCCGCCCGCGCCACGGAGCTGCCGGCGTCCACGGCGCTGCGCCTGCTGCGCAGCCTCGAGGGATCCGGCTTCGTGGCCCGCGACGACGACGGCGCCTACCGCCCCGGCGTGCGCCTCATCCAGCTCGGGGCGCGGGCCTTCTCCCGGGACTCGCTCGTGCAGCTGGCCCGCGGGCCGATGGACCACGTCGTGGCCGCCACGGGCGAATCCGTCTACCTCTCGGTGACGACCCCTCCGGACTCCGCCGTCTACCTGGCGATCGTGGAGGGCACGCACTCGGTCCGCCACACGAACTGGGTCGGACGCACCGTCCCCCTGGCGGGCACGGCCGTGGGCGACGCCCTGCGCGGCAGCGTGGCCGCGGGGGACTACACGCTGCGCACCCGTTCCGTGGAGAAGGACGTCACCTCGCTGTCCGCCCCCATCAGCGTGGCGGGCACGGTGGTCGGGGCGCTCAGCACGCTCGTGCCGGCCTACCGCTGCACGGACGAGCTGGCGGACCGGTGCGGGGCGGCCCTCGTCGCCGCCACCGGCGAGCTCGCGCACCTGCTCGGGGCGGCCGACACTCCCAGGGAACACCCAGTCGACTCCCCTGGAAAGCCCAAGGCGACTTCGTAGGCTGAAGCCACCTCATCGAAGGTGCGAGTGATGACGGAGAAGGCCCCGGGCCCGGCGAGAGCCGGGACCGGGGCCTTTCTCTGTGACCGGCGCCCGAGGCACCGGGTCCGGGGATCAGCGGCGGGAGGAGACGACGCCCGCCCAGAGGCCGCCGAGCAGGCCGGCCACCGGCAGCATCCAGAACAGGTGCAGGCCCGACCCGTAGAGGACGGTGTTGGAGAACACCGCGAACAGGCCCACGGCGCCGAGGAAGCCGCCGACCACGCCACCGACCACGTAGCGCACGACGGAGCGGGCGGCCCCGCCCATCAGCAGCACGATCAGGTAGCCGGCCGCGCCCGCCAGGGCGCCGCCCACCAGGCCGAACATGAACGACTGCACCAGCACGACCCAGCCGTGGCCGGTCTCGCCCAGCGCCACGGAGCCGTTGGGATCACCCAGGCCGCCGGTGAGCACGCGCACGACGTCGCCGATGATCACGACGAGCACCGAGACGAGGATGACGCGGTTGGTGAAGCCCCAGCCGTCCACCGGGCGCAGCGGCTCGAGCACCTCCTCCTCCACCACGGCGTGGCGCACGGGGCGGGTCGGGGCGGTGTGGGCGTTCGCGGTGTGGGGCTGGACGGCGTGGCTGCCGTCGGCGTTGATGGTCATCTCTGATCTCCCGTCCCGCCCCGGGCGGGGCGCGTTCCGGGCGCCAGGGCGCCCGTCTGGTTGCACGTCTGACGTGATTTTAGGCTTTTCCCAGCCCGAGGGGGTAATGGTGACCCGTCCGCCGGGCGGGGCGGCTCAGAGGACGTCGGTGCGGCGGTTGGCGAGCGAGGGGAGGAACTCCCGGACCTCCTCGATCCGCTCGCGGGTGACCTCCACGGTCACCACGGCCTCCCGCTCGTCGGCGAGCTCGGCGACGGGCAGCGCCAGCGGGTCCACGATCATCGAGTGGCCCACGGTGCCGTCCGAGCACGTGTCCGCCGCGGCCACCCACACCGTGTTCTCCACCGCGCGGGCCTTGAGCAGGGTGCGCCAGTGGTCCACCTTGTGCTCGCCGGAGAACCACGCCGCGGGGATCACGAGCACGTCCGCGCCCTCCACCGCCAGACGCCGGGACAGCTCGGGGAAGCGCAGGTCGTAGCAGGTGAGCAGACCCAGGCGGAGCCCGCCGAGCTCGATCGCCGCGACGCCGCCGTCGCCGGGGGTGATCCGGTCCGACTCGCGATGTGCGAACGCGTCGTAGAGGTGGAGCTTGCGGTACGCACCCAGTCGGGTGCCGTCCGCGCCCACCGCCAGCAGCGTGTTGTAGGGACGCCGGTCCGGGCCCGGCTCGTAGCCGCCCGCGACGACGGCGATCCCGTGCTCACGCGCCAGCGCGGCCAGGCCCGCGGCGAACGGCTCCCAGGCCGTGGCGACGGCGTCGGGGAACTCCTCCCCCACCTCGCGGGCCCCGAGCATGGCCTCCTCGGGCAGCACCAGGAGGTCCGCCCCCTCGCCCGCGGCGCGGGCAGCGAGGCGGGCCATCACGGCCAGGTTCGCCTCGACGTCGCCCCCGGGCCCGAACTGTCCCACGCTGATCCTCATGCCCCCAGGGTAGCCAGGCCCCCGCCGGTGGCCGTCACCCCTGGTCAGCGCCGCGGCCAACCGCCACGCTGGAAGCCGGGCACGACGTCGGCCCGCAGCGCCCGCCGTCGTCGTCCGCCCCCGATCCGCGCGGCACCGCGCGGCACGTCGACACCACAGGAGCAGACGCGATGACCACCCAGCAGCCCGACATCCCCGGCACGCCGGGGCCGATCACCCCCGACCTCGAGGAGCACACCGCCCTCACCCACCCGGACCAGCCCGTGGCCGTCCCGGCCCCGGACCAGCGCGGTCCGGCCCAGGTCTCCCCCACCGGCCAGGACACCGGCGCCGACCCCGCGACCGCCGCGCAGGGCTGCCCGTACCTGACCACCGCGCACGGCGTGCGCCTGCAGGACTCGGACCACTCGCTCAAGGCCGGCCGCCGCGGCCCCACCCTGCTGCAGGACCACCACCTGCGGGAGAAGCTCAGCCACTTCGACCACGAGCGCATCCCCGAGCGCGTGGTCCACGCCCGCGGCGCCGGCGCCCACGGCGTGTTCCGCGGCTACGGCACCGCCGCGAAGATCAGCCGGGCCGGACTCTTCGCCAAGGACAAGGAGACGGAGGTGTTCGTCCGCTTCTCCACCGTGGCCGGCTCCCGCGGCTCCATGGACCTGGCCCGCGACACCCGCGGCTTCGCCACCAAGTTCTACACGGACGAGGGCACGTGGGATCTGGTGGGCAACAACATCCCCGTGTTCTTCGTGCAGGACGCCATCAAGTTCCCGGACGTCGTGCACTCGGTGAAGCCGCACCCGGACCGGGAGATCCCGCAGGCGCAGTCCGCGCACGACACGTTCTGGGACTTCGTGTCCCTGCACACCGAGGCCCAGCACCACACCCTGTGGAACATGTCCGACCGCGGCATCCCGCGCTCCTACCGCATGATGGAGGGCTTCGGCGTCCACACCTACCGCCTGATCGCGGCGGACGGTTCCACCGTGCTGGTCAAGTTCCACTGGAAGCCGATGCTCGGCGTGCACTCCGTGACCTGGGAGGAGGCGCTGCTCACCAACGGCATGGACCCGGACTTCCACCGGCGTGACCTCGCCGACGCGATCGAGGCCGGCGCCTTCCCCGAGTGGGAGCTCGGCGTGCAGGTGTTCGAGGACAACGAGGAGCAGATGTTCGAGGGCATCGACCTGCTCGACCCCACGAAGCTGGTCCCGGAGGAGCTCGCCCCCGTGCAGCCCCTCGGCCGCATGACGCTGAACGCCAACCCGTCCAACTACTTCGCGGAGACGGAGCAGGTGGCCTTCAACCCGGCCAACCTCGTGCCCGGCATCGACGTCACCAACGACCCACTCCTGCAGGGCCGCCTCTTCTCCTACCTGGACACGCAGCTCACCCGCCTCGGCGGGCCGAACTGGAACCAGCTGCCCATCAACCGCCCGCACGCCCCGGTCAACGACATGCTGCGTGACGGCTTCCACCAGAGCGCCGTGCATCGCGGCGTGGCGCCGTACCGGCCCAACTCGCTCGACGGCGGCCTGCCGTACGAAACCCCCGCGGACGACCACGCGTTCATCGAGCACCCGGAGCCGCTGCCGGCCTCGGTGAAGGAGCGCGCGCACGCCGCGTCCTTCGACGACCACTTCTCGCAGGCGCGCCTGTTCTTCCTCTCCCTCTCCGAGGTGGAGCGCGAGCACGTGGCGCAGGCGTACACGTTCGAGCTCGGCAAGTGCTACGAGCAGACCATCCGCGAGCGCCAGCTGGCCCACCTCGCCGCGATCGACACGCGACTGGCCCAGCAGGTCGCGGACGGCCTGGGCATCCCCGTTCCCGCGCCGACCGAGACCCCGGCCGACGTGCAGCCCTCCCCCGTGCTGTCCCAGATCGGCGGCGCGTGGCCGCTCGACGGCCGTCAGGTCGGCGTCGTGGTGGGCGAGTCCGTGGACGAGAAGGAGCTGGACGCCCTCGTGCAGGGCATCCACGGTGCGGGCATGGTCCCGCTGGTCATCGCGCCGAAGGGCGGCCCCGTGGCCGGGGAGATCGTGGCCCAGCGGACCTACCTGACCGCCGCGTCCATCGAGTTGGATGCCGTGGTCGTGGCCTCGCCGGCGGCCCCCGCCGCCGACGCCGCCCCCGGCCTGGACCAGAAGGCCGGCGCCGCCGACCCCGAGGCGGTGGACCCGCGCGTCATCAAGGTGCTGCAGGAGATGTGGCGCCACTCCAAGGCGATCCTCGCCCTCGAGCCGGCGGAGGCCGTCCTCGCGGCCGCCCAGGTGTCCGGCAAGGGCGTCGAGTCCGCGGCGGACGGCGCGGCCGCCGTGGCGGCGCTGAAGCAGCTCCTGCCCGCGCACCGCGTGTGGGACCGCTTCCCGACGACGGGCCGCCTGGCCGACTGACCGGCGGACCCCCGGGCGCTTTCGAACGTGAGATAGGGCCTATCTCACGTTCGAAAGCGCCCATTCGCCCTCTTTCACGTTCGAAAGTGCAGGCCAGGGCGGGCCGGGCCGGGGCGGCGGGCCGGGTCAGTCCTCGATGAGGTCCCGGACCTGGACCACCTGGTCGCGGCCCGGGCCCACGCCGATCGCGGAGATCCGGCAGCCGGAGAGCTTCTCGAGGGCCTCCACGTAGCGCTGGGCGTTCAGCGGCAGATCCGTGAACGCGCGGGCGCCCGAGATGTCCTCGGTCCACCCGTCGAAGTGCTCGTAGACCGGCTTCGCGTGGTGGAACTCGGTCTGGGTCATGGGCATGCGGTCGTGGCGCACGCCGTCCACCTCGTAGGCCACGCACACCGGGATCTTCTCGATGCCGGTGAGCACGTCCAGCTTGGTGAGGAAGTAGTCCGTGAAGCCGTTGATCCGCGCGGCGTAGTGGGCCATGACGGCGTCGTACCAGCCGGTGCGCCGCGGGCGGCCGGTGTTCACGCCGAACTCGCCGCCGGTGGTGCGCAGCTGCTCGCCCATCTCGTCGAAGAGCTCCGTGGGGAACGGGCCGGCGCCGACGCGCGTGGTGTAGGCCTTCACGATGCCGATGGTCCGGGAGAAGCGGGTGGGGCCGATGCCCGCGCCCACGGCCGCGCCGCCGGCGGTCGGGTTGGACGAGGTCACGAACGGGTAGGTGCCGTGGTCCACGTCCAGGTAGGTGGCCTGGCCGCCCTCCATGAGCACCACCTTGCCCTCGTCCAGGGCGTCGTTGAGCAGGTTCACGGAGTCCACGACCATGGGGCGCAGGCGGTCCGCGTAGCCCAGGAAGTACTCGGCGATCTCGTCCACGGTGACGGCGCGGCGGTTGTAGAGCTTCACCAGCAGCTCGTTCTTCTGCCGCAGGGCGCCCTCGATCTTCTGGCGCAGGATCGACTCGTCGAAGATGTCCTGCACGCGGATGCCCAGGCGGGCCACCTTGTCCATGTAGGCGGGCCCGATGCCGCGACCGGTGGTGCCGATCGCGCGCTTGCCCAGGAACCGCTCGGTCACCTTGTCCATGGTCTGGTGGTACGGCGCCACGAGGTGGGCGTTGGCGGAGATCTTCAGGTGCTCGCACGAGTGGCCGCGGGACTCGAGCCCGTCGATCTCCTCGAACAGCGCCTCCAGGTTCACCACCACGCCGTTGCCGATCACCGGCACCGCGTTGGGCGAGAGGATGCCGGCGGGCAGCAGCTTGAGCTCGAACTTCTCCCCGTTGACGACGACGGTGTGGCCGGCGTTGTTGCCGCCGTTCGGCTTGACGACGTAGTCCACTCGCCCGCCCAGCAGGTCGGTGGCCTTGCCCTTGCCCTCATCGCCCCACTGGGCTCCGACGATCGCGATCGCTGGCATCTGCATCTCTCCTCAGGGCCGCGGGTCGTCCCGGACCGGCCCGTACATGGAAAACGCCCCCTTGCGGTGCGCACGGAGGCCGTACCCCCGAATCCTACCAGCGTGACGGATGCCACCCTCTGGCTACGCTGGCTCCATGAGCACCGCAGCGCCCCACGCCCAGCACTCGGACTTCGCCTCCCCGACCCCCGCCCGCAAGGGCCCGAGCGTGGGCACGTGGCGCCCCTGGGCCGTGCTGCCGTGGGCGCTGGCCCTGCTCGCCCTGCCCTTGATCGCGCTCGCCCTGCGCTCCAACTTCGGCGCGAACGGCTGGATGACGGTCATCTACATGGTCTTCGGCGCCCTGCCCCACGAGCTCTTCCTCATGCTCATGGTGGGGAGCCTGTTCCTCCTGCCCCGCGTGAACCCGCTGGACGAGCAGCGGGGCGGCATCCGGCTGGGGCGCCTGCTGCACACGCTGCTGGGCGTCTCCTGGGGGTCCTTCGCGCTGGCCGCGATCCTCTTCCCCGACGGCGGCGACCACCCGGACTCCGGCGCCACGACACCGGTGCTCATGGACCTGCTCGGCAAGAGCACCGCGATGGACGTCGGCCTCGTGGGCGGCCTCGCCCTCGCGGCCGTCAGCGCGCTCACCGGTCTCGCGGTGATCGTGGTGTGCGTGGTGCGGCGGATCCGCGCCGCTCGCTGAGCACGCTCCCGACGACGACGGTCAGCGAGTTCCCGTTCCTCATCGTGAACCAGGCCGCGTGATCGACTACTTCGCCGAGTACGCCGAGCGCGGCTCGGCCTGACCGAGCACCCGCCGGACACCGCACCGGCCGCCCCGGATCGACGGGGCGGCCGGCGCGGTGCCGTCTGTCCTCCTGTCCGTCCGTCCGGGGGTTCAGGCGCGGGT
The DNA here is from genome assembly GCF_017168395.1 of Micrococcus sp. KRD128. NCBI lineage: Bacteria > Bacillati > Actinomycetota > Actinomycetes > Micrococcales > Micrococcaceae > Micrococcus > Micrococcus sp. KRD128. The sequence goes on from NZ_JABFAX010000014.1 coordinate 21,640, forward strand.
GCGGCGGGCCCGGCGGGCGGCGGCCTGCTCGACGGCGTCCAGGTAGGCGATGCCCTTCGCGCAGCAGCCACCGAGGCAGCAGTCCTCGTCGAGGTCGAAGTCGGCGGGGTCCACCTCGTCGATCGGCCCGTCGTCCGCGGCGCGGTGCTCGGCGCTGATGCGGTCGGCGATGACGCGCCAGGACGGGACGCCGGCGCCTCCGTCCACGGCGTCCTGTTCGTCGGTCATGACGGTCCTCCTGCGCGGGGCGCGGCTGGGGCGGGGCGGTGTCGGGCGCCCCCACGCTAGCCGATCCTGCGGCCGGCTCCGGAGCCGGCCGGCTCAGGCGTTGGCCGGCTCGGCCGTGCCCGCGCCCCGGCGGCGCGGCGCCGGTGACGGCGAGGGCGACGTGCCGCCCCGCGTCGAGGCGTCCTCGACGCCGCCCTCCCC
>NZ_JABFAX010000015.1:0-35870 GCF_017168395.1 Micrococcus sp. KRD128
GTATAAGCGACAGCACCCACCCCCGCCGCAGCAGCCGCCGTCCGGGGCGCCGTCGTCGTCCGCGGGCGCGGCCGCGGCCCCCAGCACGGTGAAGCCGGCGTCGGCGATCATGCTCAGGTCCGCCTCCGCGTCCTGCCCCTCGGAGGTGAGGTAGTCGCCGAGGAAGATCGAGTTGGCCACCTGCAGGCCCACGGCCTGCAGCGAGCGCAGGTGCATCTCGCGCCCTCCAGCGATCCGCAGCTCCTTGTCCGGACAGGCCAGGCGGACCACGGCGAGGATGCGCAGGCACTCGAGCGGGGTCAGCTGGACGTGCCCGGCGAGCGGGGTGCCGTCGAAGGGCATGAGGAAGTTGACGGGGATGGAGTCGGAGTCGAGCTCGCGCAGGGCGAGGACGGCCTCCGCCAGCTGCGCGTGGGTCTCCCCCATGCCCGCGATGAGGCCGGAGCAGGAGGACAGGCCGGCGGCGGTGGCGCGCTCCACCGTGTCCACGCGGTCGGCGTAGGTGTGGGAGGTGCAGATGGACTCGTAGTGGGACTCGGCGGTGTTGAGGTTGTGGTTGTAGGCGTCCACGCCGGCGGCCTTGAGGCGCTCGGCCTGGCCGTCCTTGAGCTTGCCCAGGCAGGCGCAGACCTCGACCTGGGGGTGCTCGTCCTTGAGCCGGCCGATCATCTCGGTCACGCGGTCCACGTCCCGGTCCGTGGGGCCGGTGCCGGAGGCCACCATGCACACGCGGGAGGCGCCGCCGGCGATGCCCAGGCCCGCCTGGCGCACGGCCTCGTCCGGCTTGAGCCACGTGTACTTGAGGATCTGGGCCTCGGTGCCGAGCCGCTGGGAGCAGTAGGTACAGTCCTCGGGGCACAGGCCGGTCTTGAGGCTGACGAGGTAGTTGACCTTCACGGTGCGGCCGAAGTGGCGCTCGCGCAGGCGGGACGCCGCGGCGACGAGCCGGAAGGTCTCGGCGTCCGGGGCGTCGAGCACGGCGACGGCCTCGGCGGCGATGAGCCGGTGTCCGGCCTCGATGCGGTCCACGAGCTCCTCGGGGTCGAGGGCGGGGGCGACGGCGGCGTCCTGGGCTGCGGTCATGGGAGGGCCTCTCCGGTGGGCGGGGCTCGGCCCCGGGTGGGTCTGACCCGAGGGACTCTAACAGTGTTCATTGAACAGCGTTCAGGAGCGCGGGACCATGACCCCGACGTCAGCGAGTGCGCCGGTCCAGAGGGGCCGGTGTCGAGATGCAGCGAAGAGTTCCAAAACGCGCCAATTGGATTCATACGCCCCAGAGCGCCTGGAACCTTGACATGCACGGAGGTGATGGTTCGGCTCTGTAAGGAGTGGGCGCTCCGCCAGCGGCAGTGCGAACCGCCAGACCAGTCGGACAGAGGGAGACCTTCGTGACCTCAGGGCATTGGCCGGCACCCACTCAGGGCAGCCCGGCCTGGACACGCCTGGCCCAGTGGACCGCTGACGGGCGCCACCTGCTCCACGGGTCGGGCACTTCCGGCCTGCTCCGCCTCGAACCCCGCGCGCCGCTGGACCACAGCCCCGACGACTGGTCCAAGCGCACCGCCGTGTTCGCCACTGAGGACCCCACCTGGGCCATCGCCTACGCCCTCCGGGCACCGGACTGCCCGCAGTTCCTTAACGCCTGCTTCTACCCCGGAGAGCGGGCAGGCGCCGCGAGCGACCGGCGCCTGTTCTACTCCTACGGACGCCGCCCCGACGGCACCGCTCCCGTGCAGGCCGGCACGGTCTACGTCCTCAATGCCGGAGCCTTCACTCGTCAACCGCCCTACCTGGACTCTGACATCGGTGCCGTCATCACCGAATGTCAGTGGACCAGCACCACCCCCGCGGACGTGGTCGACGCGGTGCCGGTCACCATGTCCGACCTGCCCGGCCCGCTCCCCACCCACAACCCAGACCTGATCCGGGCCCGTATGGCCGAGTCCTCAACGAGGTTCCCCTGGGGTGCGCCAGAGATGTCGCCTCCCCCGCGGCTGGCCTGAGGCACAAACGGTCGTTTTGAAGCGCCCTGGGTTTCGTTCCGAGGTCAGGACGCAACGGGCGCTGAATCCTGGTCGTGAGTGTAGGCCGCCTCGACCTCCACTGGAGTGCGGTAGCCGAGCGCTTCGTGGAGACGCTGCGTGTTCCACCAGTGCACCCACCCCATGGTGGCCAGCTCGACCGCCTCGACGGACTCCCAGATCCGCTTGGCGTGGATGAGCTCGGCCTTGCAGAGCCCGTTCACGGTCTCGGCCAGGGCGTTGTCGTAAGAGTCGCCCACGGTGCCCACCGAAGCGCTCACCCCGGCGGTGATGAGCGCGTCTGAATATGCCAAGCTGACGTACTGGCTACCCCTGTCACTGTGGTGCACCAGGCCCTGCCGGCCACGGCTGGCTCCCGTGCTCACGAGGGCGTGCTCGAGGGCGAGCAACGGCAGCCCCGCGGTGTGAAGGTTGCCCGAGACCGCCCATCCCACGATGCGCCGGGAGAAGACGGCGGTGATGAAAGCGACTCAAGCAGAACCCGCCCAGGATCCTGACGTAGGTGATGTCAGCGACCCACAGCTGGTTCGGCCGCTGGGCGGTGAAGCAGCGCTCCACGAGGTCAGGACGAGCATCCGGCTCATCTGCCGGCCTCGTGGTGATCGGCGTGCGTCCGCGCCGCACCCCTTCCACGCCGGCGAGCTTCATCAGTCGGGCGACCTGGTCCCGGCCGATCTCCCACCCGGCGAGGCGCATCGCGTGGTGCATCTTTCGGACACCGTAGACGCTGTAGTTCTCCGCGTGGATCCGGCGGAGTTCCTCCACGAGGATCCCGTCCCGCAGCGTTCTCGAAGACCTGGGTCGTGTCTTCGCGGCGCGGTAGCCGCGGGAGGTGATGAACCCACATTCCGTCGCACGCAGGGTGCGACAGATGGCCTCGACCCCGAATTGATCGCGGTGTTCGTCGATGAACGCGATCATCTCGTCGTGGGGCGGTCGAGTTCCCTGGCGAAAAAAGCCTAGGCGGCTTTGAGGATCTCGTTCGCGCGCCTGGCTTCAGCGAGCTCACGTTTGAGGCGCTTGTTCTCCTGCTGCAGATCTTCTCCCGCCGGCGCCTGGGTGATCTCGTGGCCGTGGCGGTTGCACCACATGCGCAGGGTCTCCTCGCCGACGCCGAGCTGCGGGGCCACAGCCCGGATCGAGTGTGAGCGAGGGCCTCCCTCGGCCACTTGGCGCTCGAGGACCATCCGCACAGCGCGCTCACGCAGCTCGGGGGTGTACTTCTTGGGCATGTTCCGATTCTCCTTCAGTTGGATCGGAACGAAACCCAGGGCGCTTCAGTCGGGGTTGTTCGAGGTGCTGCATCACCGGGCGTGGGAGCGGGCCGGGCATACGGGTGGTTTCGATGATCGGAGTCCGGTGGTGTTGGACAGGCGTCGGGCGGTGGCGCCGAACACGCCGCAGGAGGACCTGCCGCGTGATCCCCGCGGGGCTTCGTCGTCGTCGGGGGAGCGGCTCAGTCCCTCGCCTCCACCGAGCGCAGCACGCGCGGCCCCGTGGTCAGGAGCAGCCCGCCGAGGATGTTCAGGGGGATGACCCACCAGATCCACCCCAACCAGTCGAGGTAGTCGATGCCCGCGGCCCCGGAGTGGATGGCGCCGAACATGATCACCGAGTCCAGCACCGAGTGGAACAGCGAGCCGCCGCCGAGCACCACGGCGCCGGCCACGGCGGCCGCCACCCTCGTGGGTGCGTCCTCGGCGCCGGCCTGCATCCGGGTCATCAGGGTGATGGCCGTCCCCGCCAGCAGGGCCAAGGCGGCGCCCTGCCAGCTCAGGCCGATCTCGAGGAAATGGTGGGCGGTCTCGGCCAGGTCCGGGTGGAGCTGGGGGAACGCCAAGGCGATCAGCCCGACCGTGACCCAGCCGCCGAGCAGGTTCGTGGCCAGCGTGACGCCCCACAGCCGCAGCAGCTCGAGCCAGGTGCCCCGGCCGTCGACGATGGCCATGATCGGGTAGAAGAACCCCTCGGTGAACAGCTCGGAGTGCGCCAGGAACAGGGCGATGAACCCCACTGAGAGCGCCACGCCCGCCAGCAGGTGGCTGCCGGTCTCGTGCAGGGCGAGCAGGTACGCCAGCAGTCCGATGGTGATCTCCACCCCGCCGAGGAATCCGGTGGTCAGCAGGGCCGGCCACGAGCGGTGCAGCCGGTCGGCCCCCTCCTCGGAGGCCTCTCCGTAGGTCTTCTCGACCGGCTCCTCGACGTCGTCGTCGGCCCGCTCGTGCTCCGTCCGGCCCTCACACCCGTTCCGCGGCGGTCATCGGGTGCCGCCCGAGCCAGTCGGCGACCTTCGCGTAGGCGTCCCGACGCGCGGCCTCCTGGGAGAGGAACACGTCGTGGCGGGCGCCGGGGACCTCGACGACCTCGACGTCCTTCCCCAGCGACGGCGCCCGCGCGGCGATCTGCGTGACGTCGAGGACGACGTCGGCCTTGTGGGTCTCCTCCGAGAAGGTGCGCGAGAAGTGGCTGCGGTCGGAGTGCAGGACGAGGGTGGGGACCCCCACCTCGACGCCGCGGTGCACGCGGGCATGGCCGCGGCGGACCGCGCTGAGCCAGCCGGCGGTCACCGGGAAGGCGGCGTCGGGCTTCAGCTCCAGGTCGTAGTCCCACTCTCCGCCGTGGCTGACGTGCAGCGACTGCCCGTACACGCCGGCGGCCATCTCGATGGGATGGAACGGGCGCACCCGGGCGAGCGTGTGGAGCCCGGTCGTGAAGGCGCGGGTGCGCATGGCGGGGCGGCCCTGGAGGTCGAGCCACGGGCTGTTCAGCACCAGGCCGACGATGCGCCCGGTGCGACGCTCGCGTCGCCGCCGGTCGAGCCAGAGGGGGGTGATGAGCCCGCCGGTGGAGTGCGCCACCACGAGGAGCGGCTTCTTGGGGTTCTCCAGGGTGATGACCTTGACGGCACGGTCGAGCTCGAGGTCGTACTGGCGCAGGTTCGAGGCGTAGTGGCCGTGCTGCTCGGCCACCCGGGCCCGGCCGCTCTTGCGCAGGTCCAGGGCATAGAAGGCGAAGCCCCGGGCGGCGAAGAAGTCGGCCAGCTCGGTCTGGAAGAAGTAGTCCGCGAAGCCGTGCACGTACAGCACGGCTCCCCGCACGTCCTCGCCCGCCCGGGGGACGCGCCGCACCAGCACCGCGCGCACGTCGCCCTGACCGTCCGGGTCGGGGCCGAGCTCGAAGACCGTCTGCTCGTAGCCCTCGCCGAGGATGTCGGGCTGCCACTCGACCGCGGCGCTCATGCGCGGGCCCCCGATCCGGAGCCGACGAGCTGGTCCGTCGCCGCGGCGCCCGCGGCGCTCGTCGCCACTTCGCCTCGCGAGGCGCCGTCCGCGGCGTCCGGGCCGGACGGCGTCGCCCCCGACCCCGCGTCCGCGAACCTCAGGTGCTCGTCCACGACGGCGGCGCGGCGCAGGGTCTTGACGTCCTGGAAGTAGTCCATCGACATCAGCCACGGCGCGGCCGTGCCCTGCCTGGGCATGGAGCCCAGGGCACGCTGGACGTATCCGGCGCCGAAGTCCAGCAGCGGACGCGTCTCCATGTCGGGGTCGGCCACCGCCCACACGGCGTCGTGGCCGTGCTCGTCCATGTAGCCGAGCATCCGGCAGAAGTACTCGCACACCAGCCCGATCTTCAGCGTCCACGACGAGTTCGTGTAGCCGATCGCCATCGCGAAGTTCGGGATGCCGCTGAGCATCATGCCGTGGTAGGCGACGCTGTCGGCGACGTCCACGGGTTGGCCGTCGACGGTGAGGTCGACGCCGCCGAAGAGCTTGATGTTGAGCCCGGTCGCCGTCACGATCACATCCGCCTGCAGCTCCTGACCCGACTCCAGGAGGATGCCGGTCTCGGTGAACGTGACGATCCGGTCGGTGACCACGGAGGCGTCGCCGCTGCGGATGGCCCGGAAGAGGTCTCCGTCGGGGACGGCGCACAGCCGCTGGTCCCACGGGTTGTACGGGGGGTTGAAGTGCTCGTCCACGGGGAAGCCCGCGGGCAGGCGCTGCTCGTTGAACCGTCGGATGGCCTTGCGCGCCGGGCCGGGGAACTTCTGGGCGAACGTCCAGATGGCCCGCTGCTTGACGATGTTCTTGCGCCGGGCCAGCGCGTGGCCCCGCTCGTCCCCGAAGCGGCGCCGCAGGCGGATGGCGAGCTTGTCCTCGCGGGGGATGGGCATCACGTAGGTGGGGGTGCGCTGCAGCATGGTGACGTGGGCGGCCTCGTCGGACATCGAGGGCACCAGGGTGACGGCGGTGGCGCCGCTGCCGATGACCACGACCTTCTTGCCCTCGTAGTCCAGGTCCTCGGGCCAGTGCTGCGGGTGCACGATCTGCCCCTGGAAGCGCTCGCGGCCCTCGAAGTGGGGGGTGTAGCCCTCCGCGTAGTCGTAGTAGCCGCCCGCGGAGAACAGCCAGCCCGCGCTGAAGAGGCGCTGCTCACCCGTCTCCGCGTGCTCCACCGTCACGAGCCAGCGGGCGGTCTCCGACGACCATTCGGCCCCCACCACGCGGTGATGGTAGCGGATGTGCTGCTCGAGGTCGTTCTCGCGGACGGTCTCGCGCAGGTAGTCCAGGATCTGTGAGGCGTCCGCGATGGACTCCTCCTCGCGCCAGGGCTTGAACTCATACCCTAACGTCGTGAGGTCGGAGTCCGAGCGGATGCCGGGGTACCGGAACAGGTCCCAGGTGCCGCCGGAGGCTCCCCGGCCCTCGAGGATGACGAAGCTCTTCTGCGGCAGCGTCCTCGTGAGGTAGCAGCCCACGCCGATGCCGGAGAGGCCGGCCCCGACGATGAGGACGTCGACCTGCTCGACGGCGCCGAGCGGCGCGCTCTCGGTGTCGGGCATGGATGGATGCGGCATGGTGTCTCCTGGCGGTTCGGTGCGTGGGCGCGGAGGGCCCCACGGCGTTCGATGTCTTATGTGTCACAGTCTCCGACGCCGCCGCGTCCACGGATAGGGCGATCCGCCCCTGATCATTGAGCCGCGTGGTGCACAATGCCACTATGACCGAGCCGTGGCCGGCCCCCTCGCCGCCGGTGCGGCGCCTCCTCCGCCAGGCCGCCGAGCTCGCGCTCCGGCCGCGTCCGGAATGGACGGCCGACATCGACGCCGCGGCTCTGGCCGGCACCCGCATGGAGGTCATCGCCGCGGACCCGGTCCTCGCGGAGGGCATCCGCCGCACCACCACGGCCAACCTGCTGCACTGGGCCGCCGCGAACGTGAAGGCGCCCGGCCGGAGGGTCCCGCCGAACCTCGAGCCGGACAACCTGGAGACCGCGCGCGACCTCGCCCGGCGCGGCCTGGGACGGACCGCGCTGGACAGCTACCGCACCGGCCAGAGCCTGGCCTCGCGGCGCTGGATGGCGATCTGCTTCGAGCTCACCCAGGACCTGAGCCTCCTCCACGAGCTCCTCGACGTCTCGCTGCTGTCCATCGCCACCTTCATCGACGACACCCTCGACGCCGTCTTCGCGGTCCTCGAGGCCGAGCGCGATCAGCTCCACCGCGGCAGCCATGCTGAGCGCCGGGCCGTCGTCGCCCGCATCGTCGAGGGGGCGCCCATCAGCCGGGCGCGTGCCGAGACCCAGCTCGGCCACCCGCTGACCGGGCCGCACGTCGCCGCCGTCGTGTGGACCACCCTGGAGGGGGACCCCGCCGCGCTCGAAGCGGCCGCGGAGGCGCTGGCCCAGGCCGGCGGGACGGCCCGACGGCTCACCGTCGTCGCCAGCTCCGCCTCCCACTGGCTCTGGCTCCCCCTCGCCGCCGCGCCCGCGGTCGACGACGTCGCCTCCCGGCTGGCCGGGCACCCCGAGGTGAGCGTCGCCATCGGGCGCCCGGGCCATGACGTCGTCGGGTTCCGCCGCAGCCATCTCGACGCGGCCGCCGCCCAGCGGATGATGACCCGCCTGGCGTCCCCCCAGCGCATCGCGCGGTACCAGGACGTCCAGCTGGTCGACGTCCTCACCGCCGAGCCCGTGCGGGCGGACGGGTACGTCACTGACGTCCTGGGAGACCTCGCCACCGCGGCCCAGGAGATCCACGACGCCGTCCTGACCCTCGTGCAGGAGCGGTTTAACACCTCGCGCACCGCCGAGCGGCTGCACACCCACCGCAACACCGTCATCCGGCGCCTCGCCCGCGCGGACGAGCTGCTCCCGCGGCCGCTGGCCGAGAACCCCGTCGACGTCGCCGCCGCCCTGCAGGTCCTGCAGTGGCGCGGGGCACGCTGAGCCGTCTCGGTCCGGTGCCCGTGGCCCGACGGGGGCTCCCGCCGCTGCGGCTACGCTCGGGGGCATGACCGCCGCCTCCACTCCGTCGCCGTCCCCGGTCGTCTGGCGCTTCCGCGGCCACATCCTCGGCGTCGGCACCGTGGAGGGCACCCGGATCGTCGTCGGGGTCTGGCCGGACTCCCCGCTGGGGTCCTTCGCGGACGTCATGGTCGAACGCGCGGACGGGCACCGGCTCCTCCTCGCGCCCACCCCTCAGGTCGCCGACTTCGTGACCGCCACCTACCGCTTCGACGAGGTGCGCATCGCGCCCGTCACCGCGGACCTCACCGCCGGCGCCCTCACCGTCACGACGCCGTCGCTCACCCTGACAGCGCACCTGGGCCGACGCCGGCCGCTGGGCTGGGCGCTGCGCCTGGTCCCGGCGTCCGTGGCCTCCCATCCCGCGTTCTGCGCGCTCTCGGACCCGATCGCCCGCGTGGTGATGCCCGGGGTTCGCACGCGCGGCACCGCGGGGCAGGGCCGGCGCGAGTTCTACGGAGCCACGGACGTGCGGGACGTCGTCGGCATCGGGGCCCGCTGGGAGGGGCAGGACCTCGGGGCGCTGGCTCCGGTGGACCCGCCCACGCGCTTCGGTTTCTCGTCCACGCCCCGCCGGCCCGCGCTCACCCGCGTGGTCACCACCATACGCGGCGCCGCCGGCGGCGCGGGGCTACCCTCATGACCATGAGCACCACCGACGAATCCGTCCACGTCCGCCCGCTCCGCGCCGAGGACGCGGCCTGGGTCTAGCCCCTCTACGCCGCCAACAGCCGGGACGCGCTCACCCCGGAGCAGCGCGCCGAGCACGGCTTCGTCCAGGGCCGGATGAGCGCGCAGGCCCTGCGCGCCCGGCTGGACGGTCCCGGCAGCGTCGTCGCCGAGGTGGACGGCCGCCCTGCCGGGGTGCTGCTTACCTCGCCCGCCGAGAGCGCCCGGGGACGCGGGGTGCTGCGGGCCGTGGCCGAGCACGTGCTCACCGCCACGGCTGCTGCCCACCGCGCCGCCGTCGCCTTCGTGGAGGACGAGAACACCGCCTCCATGGCCGCGCACACCCGGCTGGGCGGGGAGCCGGTCGGCCGGTTCGAGCACGAGGGCCGCGGCTTCACCGTGCTCACGCACGCCACCACCGGCACGGGAGCGTCGGCGTGAGGGCCGCGCTGCCGGTCATCGCCATGGCGGTCGGTGCCGTCGCGTTCGTCCTGGCGGTCGTCCTCCGGGGAGGCGCGGGGGACGTGCTCTCCGTGCTCGGCCTCGTGCTCATCGGCGTGGGTGAATCGCCCCGGGTTTGTTAGAGGCTCGTAAGTGCCGTCCCGGCGGGCGCCGGCACGGGGTTCTCATGATGGTAGACGTCCTCGAACTCGACCGGAGGGACCAGCCTGATCTCGCCGTGCGCACGACGATGGTTGAACCAGTCGATGTACTCCGCGACCGCGATCTCCAGGTCCTCGATGGACTTGAATGGCCCCTTGTTCCGGATCAGCTCCGCCTTGAACAGCGAGTTGAACGCCTCCGCGAGGGCATTGTCATACGAGTCCCCCGTCGTGCCGACTGAGGCGACTGCGCCGGCCTGGGCGAGCCGCTGGGTGTATCGCACGGCGACGTACTGGACTCCTTTATCGCTGTGATGCCGTAGCCCGGCCACGTCGTGGCCTGCACGCTGACGCGTCCAGAACGCCATCTCGAGGGCGTCCAGGGCCAGGTCCGTGCGCAGCGACTTCGACAGCTGCCAGCCCAGCACCCGTCGGGAGAACACGTCGATGATGAACGCGGCGTACACCCATCCGCTGAAAGTGCGGCAGTAGGTGATGTCAGCGAGCGTGTGCACGGCGAGATCGGGATGGTTCCTCCGGTCGAGTTCGAGGACGTCTACCATCATGAGAATCCCGTGCCGGCGCCTGCCGGGGCGGCACTTACGAGCCTCTAACAAACCCGGGGCGATTCAAGGTGTGGCGAGGGCCTGGCTGAGCAACCACCACAGCAGCCACACCCCCGGCATGAGGGCAAGACCCGTGCTCAGGTGACCCACTGTCGCCCAGGGGAGCGAGATGACTTCCGGGGCACCGCCCCCACCCGACACCTCGTCGGATTCCGTTCGCTGGCGCTTCATCACTTCTCCCTCACCACCCCGGCCACGTTCTCGACCACACGCAAGCACCACCTGCACAGTGCAACGACGGGACTGGTGTGCGATCAGGTGCCCGCTGGATCGGGCCGCCTGCCTGACGTCGGACGGGACCGGGACACGACGCCGTCGGTGACGTCGGAGGCGCAGGAGAAGGCGTGCCTTCCCGTAGCGTGGCCGTTCGCTGCGGGGCCGGCCGGGGATCTGCTCGGCTTCGGTAGTTGCGCCTCGCTGTGGAGGGAGCTTCGTCGATGACGGTCATCGGGATCATCTGGCTCAGTGTGCTCACCCTGGTGAGTGGGGTGGCCGTGCGCGGCCTCCTGCAGAACGCGGCTGCGCGAGAGGGCGGGTCCAAGGGCGGCTCCACGGCGGTGCTGTGGTTCCTGCTGGCTCTGGCGTTCCTCCTCACCACCCTGCCGTCTGGAATCGACCCGTTCCGGGCCGCAGGCCTCCATCTGGGGGCAGCCGCGCTCATCGGCTTCGTCCTCGACGTCCTGACGCGCGGTTCTGCCGGCCGGGCGGCCTGATCCCACCCTCCGTGTGGTCACGGCGTCGTCGGATCGAACCTGACAGGTCAGCGTCGGCGCCGCGGTGGGCGGCATGCACCACCCCCGCGAGCGCCGTGTCGCGTCCCGCACTCGGATGCGCCCGCCCGCGCCCTCACTCCGCCAGGAACTCCAGCAGGATCCGGTTGAACTCCTCGGAGTGGCTGATGCTGAAGCCGTGCGGGGCATCGTTGACCAGTTCGACGCGGCTGCCGTCGATCGCCTTGTGCGTCCGCTTGCCGGAGCCCTTGAACGGCACGATCTGGTCGGCGTCGCCGTGCAGGACCAGGGTCGGCACGGTCACCGCCGGCAGGTCGCGGCGGAAGTCGGTGGCTCCGAACGCGTCCATGCAGGCCAGCGCAGCCGTCTGGTCGGACTGCAGCGCCATCCGGATGGCCTCCTGGCGCTGCTCCTCGGTGACCTTGAGGCTGCTGGTCAGGCCGGCCAGCTTGGGGGTGGAGAAGAACGTCGTCGTGAAGTCGTCGAAGAACGACTCGCGGTCCTTCTCGAGGCCCGCGCGCATCTCGGCGGCCTGCTTCTCGGTCAGCGGGCCGTCGGGGTTGTCGTCGGTCTTCAGCAGGTACGGGGGCACCGCGCCGGCGAACACCACCGAGTGGATCCGGTCCGCGCCGAACCGGGACATGTAGCGCGCCACCTCGCCGCCGCCCATCGAGAAGCCCACGAGCGTCACGTCACGCAGGTCGAGCTCGGTGAGCAGGCCGTGCAGGTCGGCGGTCATCGTGTCGTAGTCGTAGCCGCCGGCGGGCTTCTCCGAGGCGCCGAAGCCCCGCCGGTCGTAGGTGATGACGCGGTAGTGCGGGGACAGGGCTGCGACCTGGTCCTTCCAGGAGTCGAGGGTCATCGGCCAGCCGTGGATGAGGACCACGGGACGCCCGTGGCCGGCCTCCTCCACGTTCAGCCCGATCGTGCCGTGGTCCGTGGGGATCTGCATGAGGGTCATGCGCGTCTGCCTTCCTGTGCTCTCTGGGGACGACGGCGGCGCTCAGCCACCGCTTCCTCCTCACGCTAGGCATGCGCTCGGCGCGTGTCAGGCTTCGGTCTCCGCCATCCTGCGCAGCGTCAGCGCGTTGAACGCGGCGTGGCCGTGGTTGTCGTTGTTGAAGTAGACGTAGGCGGGCCGTGCGCCCGCCGCGTCCCCGGCCGGGCCGCCGTCGTCCGCGCCGGTCAGCTCCCGCAGCCGCCCCACCCAGGGGGCGAGCTCGGCGTCGGAGAACGATCCGCCGTAGCGCCAGTCCGGGTCCGCGTTGTGGAAGCGCACGTAGGCGAGGCGGCCGGTCGCGCGCAGCACCGGCTCCCGCCCGGCGATCACCGAGACCACGAACCCCGCCCCGTGCCGGTCGAGGAGGTCGAACACGTCCTCGTCCAGCCAGGACTCGTGCTGGACTTCCACCGCCACGCGCACCCGCTCGGGCAGCAGGCCGAGGAACCCGGCGAGTCGGTCGTCGTCGCGGTGCAGGTGGACCGGCAGCTGCAGCAGCAGCGGCCCGGCGTGGTCACCGAGCAGGTCCAGGGTGTGCACGATGCGCTCCACCCAGTCCTGCGGCTCGTTGAGCTTGCGGTAGTGGGTGAGGTAGCGGGAGGCCTTGACGGCCATCTCGAAGCTGGCGGGCAGACGCTCGCGCCAGGCCTCGACGGTGCTGTCCGCCGGCCAGCGGTAGTGGGAGCCGTTGAGCTCGACCGTCCGGAAGCGCTCCGTGTAGTGGTCGAGCTGGTCAGCGATCCGCAGCCCCTGCGGGTAGAAGGTCCCGCGCCAGTGCTTGTAGGTCCAGCCGGAGGTCCCGATCCGCACGTCCATCCCCCGACGATAGCCCCGGCCCGGGTCCCCGGGTCTTGCTTTGACCCGCCGCGGCAGGCGTAGCGTCCCGCTGATCATCGCGGTGGCTCAGAGGTACGACCGGAAGATGGGCATCGGCTCCCTGATCGCCACGATGCTCCCGTCCTCGATCGCCTTCCTGCCCGCGTGCACCGGCATGGTCATCGGCTGGAGGTGGCTGGGCCTGCCGCTGGGCCCGAACGCCCGGTCCAGTACACACCGTGACCGGCCCGGTGCCCGCCCGCGACCCGGGCGCCCGTCCACTACTGTGACAGGAATGGACACGACGCGATTCGACGACGACCTGCGCGCGATGCTCGGCGAGGTGGAGTCCGACCGCCGCGGCGAGCCCTCCGACTACCTCGAGGACGTCGCCGGCCAGCATGTGGACGGCCTCGCCGTGGCGGTGTGCACGGTGGACGGCCACCAGGCCGCCGCCGGGGAGACCGAGCACGCCTTCGCGCTGCAGTCGGTCTCCAAGGCCCTCACCTACGCGGTGGTGCTGCAGGAGATCGGCCTGGACCACGTGCTGGAGGACGTGGGCGTCGAGCCCTCCGGTGAGTCGTTCAACCACCTGTCCCTGCACGACGACGGCCGGCCGTGCAACCCGCTGATCAACGCCGGCGCCATCCTGGTCCACTCCCTCCTGCCCGCCGGGGACGAGGACGAGCGGACGGCCCTGCTGCTGCGCCGCTACAGCGCGCTGGCCGGCGTCGAGCTGGAGGTCTGCGAGGACGTCCTCGACGCCGAACGCACCCGCGCCGACCGCAACCTGGGCCTGGCCCACCTGCTCGCCGACGCCGGCCGGCTGCCCATCTCGGCCCGCGAGGCCGTGGCCGGGTACCTCGCGCAGTGCTCGGTCCTGGTCACCGCACCCCAGCTGGCCGTCATGGGCGCCACCCTCGCCGCTGGCGGCACGAACCCCGTGACGGGGGAGCGGGTGCTGGACGAGTGGGTGGCGCAGCAGACGATGTCCGTGATGCTCACCTGCGGCATGTACGACGCCAGCGGCCAGTGGGTGGCCGAGGTCGGCGTGCCCGCGAAGTCCGGCGTCTCGGGCGCGCTGCTCGGTGCCGTGCCCGGGGCCCTGGGCCTCGCCGCGTGGTCGCCGCGCCTGGACGAGCAAGGTAACTCCCGGCGTGGCATCGGGTTGTTCGAGGGGCTCAGCTCGCGCTGGGACCTGCACGTGCTCCAGCACCGTGGCGCCCTGCGCGGCCTCAGCGGGCCCCGCTGACGCCTAGCCGCCGCCAGGGCCACGCCGACGACGCCGCGCCCCGTCCCTTGTCACCCTCTGACGCGCGCCGCGTAGCATCGGGCCCATGACCACTCCAGAGAAGAAGGACGACGCCCCCGCGATCCCCGTGCAGGACTCCCAGCTGGCCCACGACGACCCGCGCACCCGCCACCCGAAGCTCCACATCACCAAGCAGCGCCAGCCCGAGCCCGGCCTGGACGTGAAGACGGATCCCGTCCCGGACATCGGTCTGGACTCGTACCGGGGGACGGGCCGGCTGACCGGCCGCAAGGCCCTGGTCACCGGCGGCGACTCCGGCATCGGTGCCGCGGTCGCCATCGCCTACGCCCGTGAGGGCGCGGACGTCGCCATCGCCTACCTGCCTCAGGAGCAGCCCGACGCCGACCGCGTCCTGGCGACGATCGAGGCCGCCGGGCGCACCGCCGTCGCGTTGCCGGGCGACCTGATGGACGCGGACTACCGTGCCGCCCTCGTGGACGAGGCGGCGCAGCGCCTCGGCGGCCTGGACATCCTCGTGAACAACGCGGGCAAGCAGTTCATCTCCGATGACCTGACCGATCTCACCGACGAGCAGGTCCACGAGACGTTCCAGATCAACATCATGTCCATGTTCACGCTCAGCCGCGCCGCGCTGAAGCACATGGGCCCGGGCAGCACGATCGTGAACACCACCTCGGTGCAGGCCTACAACCCCAACCCGAGGCTCCTCGACTACGCCGCCACCAAGGGCGCCATCAACAACTTCACCAAGGGCCTGGCCGAGCAGCTCGGCCCGAAGGGCATCCGTGTCAACGCGGTGGCGCCCGGGCCGATCTGGACGGTGCAGCACGTGTCCTACGGTGAGCCCGAGGAGAAGCTGCCCGAGTTCGGCCACAGCACCCCCATCGGCCGCGCCGGCCAGCCCGTGGAGATGGCACCCGCCTACGTGTTCCTGGCCTCGGGCGAGTCCAGCTACGTCAACGGTGAGACCCTGAACGCCAACGGCGGCACGCCCACCCCGTG
Organism: Micrococcus sp. KRD128; assembly: GCF_017168395.1. Classification (NCBI taxonomy): domain Bacteria; kingdom Bacillati; phylum Actinomycetota; class Actinomycetes; order Micrococcales; family Micrococcaceae; genus Micrococcus; species Micrococcus sp. KRD128. Next base: position 15,068 of record NZ_JABFAX010000015.1, read on the forward strand.
ACGCCCGACGGCCACGGACCCAGGGAGGACCGCGCCTGATCGGTCGGGCGGTCGCGACGGCACTACAGTGGCCGCCGTGACCGCCCGACTCCTCGCCGACGTCGACACCGGCATCGACGACGCCTGCGCCCTGCTCCACCTCGTGGGCGCCCACCGCCTCGGCGCCGGCCCCGAGCTCGCGGCCGTCACCACCACGGGCGGCAACGCGACCGCCCGGGACTGCGCCCTCAACACGGCCGCGGTGCTCGACCTGGCCGGCCGGGCCGACGTCGAGGTGGCCGTCGGTGCCGAGACCCCGCTGCGCCGCCCTGCGGTCACCACCCCGGAGACCCACGGCGACGGCGGTCTCGGCCATGCCCGGATCGTTCGACACCCCGAGCGGCTCTCGCCCCGGCCCGCCGTGGACGTGTGGCTGGACGAGCTGCGGGCCCACCCCGGGGAGACGACGATCCTCTGCACCGCGCCGCTGACGAACCTGGCCCTCGCGCTGCGCGCCGAGCCGCGCCTGCCGTTCCTCGCCCGCGGCATCGTGATCATGGGCGGCTCCTTCTATCATCCGGGCAACACCACGCCCACCGCCGAGTGGAACACCTGGGTGGACCCGGACGCCGCGAAGGAGGTGTTCGCGGCCTTCGAGGGACTGCCCGAGGACCGCCTGCCGATCGTCTGCGCGCTCGAGACCACGGAGCGGATCGAGTACACGCCGGCCCTGCTGGACGGACTCCTGGCTGACGCCGGGGCCCGTCCCGTCGGCTGGTCCGCGGACCGGCTGCGGGTCGCCGGACCGGACGCCGCGACCGGCAGCCCCGTCCTGGACGTGCTCACCGACGCGCTGCGCTTCTACTTCGAGTTCCACCACGACTACGACCAGGGCTATATCGCCCACCTGCACGACCTCTTCGCCGCCCAGGTGGCCGCGGGCCAGGCCCGGATCGCCACGCGGGCCACCGTCGTCGACGTCGAGGTGGACTCGGAGCTGCTGCGCGGCACCACCGTCCACGACACGCGGGACATCTGGGGCAGGCGCCCCAACGCCCGGCTCGTCACGGCCAACGACCCCGCGGAGGTGTTCGCGGCCTTCGCCCGCGCGGTAGGCGCCGTCGTCGCGGGGGAGCGCACGCCCGACGGCGGCGCCCCGGCCCGGTGACCGCCGTCGGGAATGCCGGCCGCCCGCGCGAGGTTGCACCCGACGCATCCGCCCGACCCCGACCTTCCAGGAGCTCCTTCATGACCAGCGTGCCCACCGTCCCCTTCCACGACGGCCAGCAGATCCCGCAGCTCGGATTCGGCGTGTGGAAGGTCGAGGACGGCGTCGCGGCCGACGTCGTCGAGCAGGCGATCCGCGCCGGCTACCGCCACATCGACACCGCCGCGATCTACGGGAACGAGGAGGGCGTGGGCCGCGGCATCGCCGCCTCCGGCGTCGCCCGCGAGGAGCTGTTCCTCACCACCAAGGTGTGGAACTCGGACCAGGGCTACGAGGAGGCGCTCGCCGCCCTCGACGTCTCGCTGGACAAGCTCGGCACCGACTACGTCGACCTCTACCTCATCCACTGGGCCAAGCCGGCGCAGGGGAAGTACCTGGAGACGTGGAAGGCCCTGATCGAGGCGCAGAAGCAGGGCAAGGTGCGCTCGATCGGCGTCTCCAACTTCCCGGCCGCCCAGCTCGAGGAGATCATCGAGGCCACCGGTGTGGTGCCCGTGATCCACCAGGTCGAGACCCACCCGTACTGGCAGCAGCGCGAGCTGCGCGAGGTCGAGGGCCGCCACGGCATCGTCCACGAGTCCTGGTCCCCGCTCGGTCAGGGCGGCGACCTCCTCGCCGACCCCGTGGTCACGGAGATCGCCGAGGCCCGCGGCGCGACGCCGGCCCAGGTGGTCATCGCGTGGCACCTCGCCCACGGCTTCGTGGTCATCCCCAAGTCCGTGACGCCCGAGCGCATCGTCTCGAACCTCGAGGCCGCGGGGGTGGAGCTGACCGCTGACGACGTCGCCCGGATCGACGCCCTCGACCGCGAGGACGGCCGCCTCGGCCCCGACCCGGCGGTCATCGACTTCTGATCCAGCCGCCACCGCGCGCACCCGGCCCGTCCCCCTGGGGGCGGGCCGGTGATAGTTTTGCTCGAGAATGCCCGGCGGCCGCCGCGCCGCCCGGGCGCATCTGTCCAGGCACCCCACGGAAGGCATGCACCATGTCCCACCAGGCTCCCCCCGCCGATGCGTCGAAGGCCCGTGCGCCGCGGACCGCCGTCCCGGTGACCCCGCAGACCCGCGCGAGCTCGCTGACCGACCTGCTCGGCGCCGCCGTGCGCCTGTTGCCCCTGCAGATGAAGGACGAGCTCGCGCTCGCCAAGGGACACGTGGCCGCGAAGGGCAAGAAGGCCGGCATCGGCGCCGGGGTCGCGGTGGTGGGCCTGTTCTTCCTCGCGCTCATGGTGGTCGCCCTCGTGGTGACGCTGATCGGCGCCTTCGCCGACCCGACCTTCTGGTTCCCGGCGCTCATGGTGGCGCTCGCGTTCCTCGTGCTCGGCCTGATCTTCGCCGGCGTCGGCCTCGTGATGGTCAAGGGCGCCATGCCGCTCGTGCCGCAGGAGACCGTGCGCAACCTCGAGTACGACCTCGGCTACCTCAAGGAGGGCAACGCCTTCGACCCGGCCGAGTACGACCGCCTCAAGGCGGAGCGCGCCGAGGCCAAGCGTGTCGAGGCCGCCCGCGAGGCCGAGCGGAAGAAGGTGGAGAAGGAGGAGAACAAGAAGGCCCGCAAGAACGGCGAGGCCGCTCCCCACCCGGACCGCGACGACGCCACCGAGGCCGAGATCCGTCGCCGTGCCGACCTGCGCCGCCGCCACCTGGGCGACATCCGCTCCGGCCTGGACGAGAAGACCAGCGTGAAGGGTCAGCTCGCGGCCTTCGCCGCCCAGCGCAAGGGTCGCGGGGTCACCCCCGAGACCACGCACGCCACTGAGCAGACCGCGCCGTTCACCGGTGCCGCCCGCGCGGGGGAGCGGACCGCCGAGGCCGAGGACTACGTGAAGGACAACTGGCAGCCGCTCGCGCTGCTCGGAGCCTCCTCCGCCGCGTTCGTGGCGCTCGCCGGCCGCCTGCGCCGCCGCTGACCCGGGGGGCGCCCGCCCTCCCCAGCCCCCGAGGCCCCGATCCCCACGGATCGGGGCCTCGTCGTCGGCGGGCAGGGGCGACGGCGTCGGTAGGCTGGGCGTGTGGGGCGCCCGGCGGGGGCGTCCGCCCGCGGACCCTGGAGGAGTGACCCGTGCGTGTGATCGACGTCGGCCTGCGCGAGGGCCACGAGTACCGCGTCCGCGACACCTGGCTGACCGTGCCGAACCTCATCACCCTGGCCCGCTTCGCCCTGGTCCCGGTGTTCGTGTGGCTCACCGTCGACGGCCGGCACCTGGACGCGTTCGTGATCCTGGCGGTGCTCTCCGGCACGGACTGGGTGGACGGCTACGTGGCGCGCCGGTTCGACATGATCTCCACGGTCGGGCGATGGCTCGACCCGGTGGCGGACCGCCTCTCCCTGCTGGTGGTGGCCGTGACGTTCGTGGCCACCGGCATCGCCCCGCTCTGGCTCGCCCTGGCCATCGCGATCCCGGACGTCGTGCTCGCCGCCGTGTGCCTGTGGCTGTTCGGCGGCAGCCCGGACCTGCCGGTCACGGTCCTGGGCAAGGTGCGCACCGCGCTGCTGCTGGTGGGCACGCCCCTGCTCCTGCTCGCCCGTGTGCCGGGGGTCGACGGCGGCCCGTGGAGCGGCGTGGCCCTGGCTCTGGTCGGCGCCGGCTGCCTGCTGCACATCCTCGCCGCGGGGGACTACCTCGTGCGCGCCGTGGGCAAGGCCCGGGACCTGCGGGCGGACGGTCAGGACCCGCGCGAAGAACCGTCCCGCCGGGGCTGACCCTGGCGCATGGTCGTGCCGGCGCCGACGGTTGCTACCGTGGGACGCGCGCCGTGCCCGCGGCCGATCCTCACGGCACGGGCCGGACGTCGTCGTGCCATCGCCACCACAGAGAGGGACCGCCGTGTCCGACCGTCCCGGGACCGCCGCCGACCGCCCCCTGAAGGTGCTGATCGCCGCAGACACCTATCCGCCCCACGTCAACGGGGCTGCCACCTTCGGCCACCGCCTCGCCACGGCGCTGCACGCGCGTGGCCACGAGGTCCACGTGGTGATGCCGCGCACCGAGGCCGGCCCCGACACCGTGGAGCACCGGCCGGAGGCCACCGTGCACCTGCTGCGCTCCCTGCCGGCGCCGACGCACGAGTACTACCGCGTGGTGCTCCCGCGGCACGCCAAGACCTCCTTCCGCCGCATCTACCGCGAGGTCCAGCCGGACGTCGTGCACGCCCAGTGCCACTACATGATCGGCGAGGCCGCCATCAACGAGGCCGAGCGGCGCCGCATCCGGATCGTCTCCACGAACCACTTCATGCCGGAGAACCTCGAGCCGTTCCTGCCGTTCCCGCAGTGGTTCCTGGACATCGTCTCCCGGGTGTCGTGGAAGGACATGGGTCGACTCATGGGCAAGGGCGCGGTGGTCACCACCCCCACGGCCCTCGCCGCGCAGGCCATGGCCGAGCACGCCGGCCTGGACAACGTCCTCCCGATCTCCAACGGCATCGACGCGAGCGCCTACGAGCTGCAGCCGGGGGAGAAGGTGGACCATCCCGGCCATCCGGTCGTGCTCTTCGTGGGGCGGCTGGCCGTGGAGAAGAACGTGGAGGTGCTGATCCGTGCGATCGCACACCTGGCCCGCACCCGCCCCGACCTGGACGTGCACGCCGAGATCGTCGGCGACGGCGAGCAGCGCGACCGCATCCGTGCCACGGTGGACGAGGAGGAGGCGGCCGACCGCGTCCTGCTGCGCGGCCACGTCTCCGAGGAGGAGCTGCGGGCGGCCTACCTGCGCGCCGACGTGTTCTGCCAGCCGGGCACGGCGGAGCTGCAGTCCCTCGTGACCCTCGAGGCGCTCAGCGCGTCCACCCCGGTGGTCCTCGCGGATGCCCTCGCGTTGCCCCACCTCGTGGACGAGGGCGTCAACGGCCATCTCTTCCCGCCCGGGGACCACGTGGCCCTGGCCGAGCGGATCGCCCGGATCCTCGACCTCTCGGGCGCGGAGCGCGCCGCCATGGGCGAGGCGTCCCACGCGAAGGCCCTGCACCATTCCGCCCAGAAGACGGTGGACATCTTCGAGCGCCTCTACCGCGGCGCGACGGCCGCCGAGGTCCGCGCGATGCTCTGAGCCCCGTCGGTAGGATGGGCGGGTCCCGCGCGATGCCGCGGGGGAGGGGCGTTAGCTCAGTCGGTCAGAGCAGGGGACTCATAATCCCTGGGTCGCGGGTTCAAGTCCCGCACGCCCTACGAGGAACGGCCCCTGACCGCGCGGTATGGCGCGGGCCGGGGGCCGTTCGCTTGTCTGGACTACGGGCAACACTACGGTCTACTGGGACGGACGACCCGCGGGAGGTGTCCAGTGAGGTCGGGCCGGGGCGTGAGGCGCACGTGGTGCCCCGGGTGGTCGGATGTGGCGCCCCTGAATCTCAGTCATACCTGGGATTGGAAGCGCGCCAAACGAGTTTGGGCAAGGAAGTTTTGGTCAGAGCATGAAGCCGTGTTGACGGCCTGTCAGGGGGATTTGAGGCTTGAGAATAAGCCCGTATCCTGACGCCATGAGCGACACTCCGAAGCCCCAGATCGCCGACCCCGCCCTTCCAGGTGCCGTCGGCGAGCCCACCGTCCAGAACCTCCCCTCCGGCTACCGCTACGGCGTCACCCGGTATGCGGACGTGATCCTGGCCAACTCGTTCCCCACGCTCTTCTCCGAGATCGTGAACTCACTGGAGAAGTTCCGGATCGACTTCACCGGCGACATCGTCGTCGGAGGCGGCGGCCGGGCCAAGCACACCGCCCGGTTCGATCAGTCCCTCTACGACCAGGGGTGGAACAAGCACAACGTCGAGATCGAGAAGCTGATCGACCGGACGCCCATCTTCAAGACCCGTAGCCACGAGATCGACGTGTTCAAACTCGGAGAGGACGGGTGGTATCCGGGCGTGGCCGTCGAGATGGAGTGGAACAACAAGGACCCCTTCTACCACCGCGACCTGAACAACTTCTCGGGCCTCCACAACGAAGGCGTCATCGCGGTGGGCGTGATCGTCACCCGGGGTCCCAATCTTCAGGCGCGGCTCGAGCGCGGTGCTGCCGGCCAGCACTACCCCGGCTCCAAGTACGGCCGGTCCACCACCCACTGGGACAAGCTCACCCCCATCGTGAACCTCGGCGGTGGCGGCCAGTGCCCCCTCCTGCTGGTGGGGATCGAGGACGAGCGGGTCGACGGATGGCCCCCCGGGGTCTGACCGTTCCTCCACAATCGGGGCCTCGGCTTGCGCCGGGGCCCCTGGTCTGTAAAGATCTACTTACGGAAGTAGATCTTTTAGGGAGACCATGATGACCGCTCAACCGCTACGTCCCAACGACGCCATCGCACCCTTGCCAACCGTGCCCGGTGGCTTCAAGACGGTCATGGCCGACCCGCCGTGGCGGTTCCAGAATCGTACCGGCAAGGTGGCCCCCGAGCACCGCCGACTCGACCGGTACTCGACCCTTAGCCTGGACGACATCTGCGCCCTGCCCGTGCAGGACGTCGTGGCCGACGACGCCCACCTGTACCTGTGGGTCCCCAACGCCCTATTGCCCGACGGCATGCGGGTCATGGAGGAGTGGGGCTTCCGGTACGTGTCCAACATCGTGTGGGCCAAGCGGCGCAAGGACGGCGGCCCAGACGGCCGGGGCGTGGGCTTCTACTTCCGCAACGTCACGGAGCTGATCCTCTTCGGCGTCCGAGGCCGCATGCGCACCTTGCCCCCGGCGCGGTCGCAGGTGAACATGATCGAGACCCGCAAGCGCGAGCACTCCCGCAAGCCCGACGAGCAGTACGGGCTGATCGAGGCGTGCTCCCCCGGACCCTACCTGGAGATGTTCGCCCGCCAGGCCCAGCCGGGCTGGACGGCCTGGGGTGATGAGTCCGGCGCGGACGCCACCCCGCGCGGACAGGTCCACAAGGGCTATGCGGGCGGGGCCATCGAGGCTCCGTTCGTGGAGCCTCACGTTCGTCTGGAAGAGGCCGTGGCGGATGCGCTGGCCGAAGACCTCAAGAGCAAGTACGAAGCGGGTGCGAGCGTACAGGAACTGGTGGAGTCCACTGGCTACTCGACCACCCGCGTGCGTGGCCTCCTCAAGAAGGCCAACACTCAGATGCGCCCTCGTGGTCGTAAGGCCAAACAGGACGAGGTGCTCTTCGCGTAATCCCTGGGTCGCGGGTTCAAGTCCCGCACGCCCTACGAGGAACGGCCCCCTGCCGCGCGGTATGGCGCGGACCGGGGGCCGTCGTCGTGCCGGTGCTCAGTAGCGGGCGGCCACGGCGAGCATGTCGGACTTCATCATGGACGTGGAGGTGAACACCAGGCCCGCGTCCTCGTTGAGGGCGTGGGCGAGCTGACCGCCGCCCATGTACATGGCCACGTGGTAGATGCGGCCGGTGGACTGGTTCGCGTAGAACACGAGGTCGCCGGGCTGGGCCTGGGAGATCGGCACGTAGGACTTCGCGGCGAGGTACTGGTCGCCGGCGCGGCGCGGGATGGAGATGCCGGCCTGGGCCATGGCCTGCTGGGTGAGGCCGGAGCAGTCGAAGCCGGAGGGGCCGTTGCCGCCCCACGCGTAATAGGAGGACGGGTTCCGGACGGCGGCGCGCACGTAGTCGACGGCGGCCTGCTTGGACGCGGGCGCCGACGCAGGGGCGACGGCGGGGGCGCTGGAGGTGGAGACCGAGGTGGTCTTCAGGACCATCCCCGGGTGGAGCATGGTCGAGGAGGTCATGCCGTTGATGGACTGCAGGACCGAGGCGGACACGCCCGTGCGGGAGGAGATGATCCACCAGCCGTCGCCGGCCAGCACGGTGTAGGTCGATCCCGAGGTGGACGACGCCGGGGCCGGGGCCGGGGCGGCGGTGCCGGAGGTCTTGAGGACCATGCCGGGGTGCAGCACGGTCGCGGCGGTCATGCCGTTGAGCGACTGCAGCGTGGACATGGAGACGCCGGTGCGCTGGGCGATGATCCACCAGCCGTCGCCGGAGCGGACGGTGTAGGTGGTCTCGGCGGCCTGGGCGGTCTCGGCGACGGACACGGTGCCGACGCCGGTCAGGGCGGCGGCTCCCAGTGCGAGGGCCACGGAGGCGGCGGCGGTGCGGGGGGCGCGACGCGAAGCGGCGCGCGAGGAGGTCACGGACATCGGATCTTCTTCCCGGACAGGACCTGCGGCCCATGAGGGTGGTGCCTCGGGACGGTGCCCGGAACGAGGCCGGACCGCGGGTGCGAGTTGACGAGCAGTGCGGATGACCGGGTACGCGAGGATGCGGAGGAAGCCCCGGTGTGGCGGACCGGTCGTAACCGATCCGTGATCAAGATACACGATCGTTATCGAAACGCAATCAGAAATTCGGATGACGCCCAGGTGGCCGCTCGGTGCTCGACACCCCCCCCGCTCGGCACCCTCCGTGCGCGGCTGTCCCCGCCCCGCTCCGGCGCGGCGCGGCGCTAGCGTGGTCCGGGTGAGCCCCTCCCGCCCCCTGCGCCTGCTGATGGACGCCCGCTACACCCGCACCGACTTCCACGACGGCATCTCCCGCTACGGCGCGAGCCTCATCGAGGCGGTCGCTCGCCGGGCCGCCACACCGGGCCCGGAGGCGTCCGACGTCGAGGTCGCGATGTTGATCTCGGACGAGCGACAGCTGGCCCTGCTCCCGGACGGCGTGCCGTGGCACCTCGTCTCCGGCCCCACCTCCCCACGCGAGCCGTTCGTGGCCCGTCAGGTCGCGCGCCTGCGACCGGACGTCGTCTTCTCGCCCATGCAGACCATGGGTTCCTGGGGGCGGGACTACGCCCTGATCCTCACGCTCCACGACCTCATCTACTACGAGCACCGCACCCCGCCACGGAACCTGCCCGAGCCGATCCGCTGGCTCTGGCGGGCCTACCACCTGACCATGACCCCGCAGCGGCTCCTGCTCGACCGCGCGGACGCGGTCGCCACGGTCTCCCGGACGACGGCGGAGCTCATCGCCCGGCACCGCCTCACCCGGCGTCCGGTCCACGTCATCGCGAACGCGGCGCAGGCGGTCCCGGAGCCGCGGGACCCGGACGAGACCCCGGAGCGCACGCTGCTCTACATGGGCTCGTTCATGGACTACAAGGACGTCGAGTCCCTCGTGGCCGCCGCGCCCCTGCTGCCGGGTTACGCGCTGCACCTGCTCTCCCGCATCAGCCCGGAGCGCCGCGGACAGCTCGAGGCCCGGCTGGCCGAGCGCCGCGCCGCCGCGGGGGCCGCCGGCGCGGACGTGGTGTTCCACGACGGCACAGACGAGGCCGAGTACGTGCGCCTGCTCCGCCGGGCCACCGCGGCCGTCACCCTCTCCCGCGCCGAGGGCTTCGGCCTGCCCGTGGCCGAGGCGATGGCCCATGGCACGCCGGTGGTGTGCTCGGACCTGCCGATCTTCCGCGAGATCGCCGGCGCGGGCACCCCGTCCTTCCGGGGTGTCCCGCTCGAGGGGGACCGGGCGGCCGCGTTGGCGGCCCGCGTGCGGGAGCTCGAGGACCCCGCCGAGTTCGCCGTGGCCTCCCGGGCGAGCGTCGCCCAGGCGGCCCGGTTCAGCTGGGACGAGTCCGCACGCCGACTCCTGGACCTCACGGCCGCGCTGGGCGAGGAGCGGCGTGGGGCCAGAGCACGGACGGGCCGCTCCAGCCGATGAGCACCAGCGGGTCGAGGTAGCGGTCGAAGGCCGCGTCCCCCACCCGCCAGCCATCGGGCTCCCGCACGCCCCAGTGCACGCACGCCCGCGGGCAGTGGGGTGGCGTCCCGGCCAGCCGCCCCACGGGGTCGCCCGCGTCGACGACAGCCCCCACCGCGACGTCGGCCTCCACCGGCTCGAGGGAGCTGCGGGTCCCGTCTGCGTGCTCGAGGGTCAGCACGGGGCGGTCGACCACGACCCCGGCGAACACGACCCGGCCCGCCGCCGGCGCCTGGACCGCCGCGCCGGACGGCACGGCGAGGTCCACGCCCCGGTGCCCCCGACTCCACGGTCGCTCGGGCGCGACGAACGCGCGGAGCACGTCATCCGGGGTGGCGCCGGCGACGGGCGGGTGCCACGCGACCGGCGCGGCCGTCGCGCCCGGACCTGCCGGGGACGCCGCAACGAGCAGCAGCGCGTCGCGCGTGGACGGTGCGGGTGTGGACCGCGACACGGGGTCGAGGTCGCCCATCCCCAGGGCGAGGACGAGCCAGGCGAGCAGGGCCGCCGCGACGCACCCCGCGATGCGCGGACGCGGGAGCGGACGGGGGAGGAGAGTGCGAGGGGTCATGGCGTCAGCCTGGCGTCCCGGGCGGCCGCGTGGCGGGCCCGCAGTCCGATCGTGGAGAGCGCCCGCCGCACCGGCCCCTGTGCAGGAGTCGGCGATGGGAGCGGACGCCCACCTGGGGTAGGATTCACCTCAGCGGTGTCCTGTGGCCGGCCCTGTGCTGTGCCCCGGACGCCGATTCCGCGCATCGCGGTGGGTCGCTTCAGCGGCCCAGCCCCCACGCTCGGTCCCGTCCCCGCCGTCCTCCTGGAGAGGACGTCGGCGCGGGTGCTCGTGGGGCCCGGCAGCCCGCCGTCGTGATGCCAGGGGCCGCCCGACCGGGCCGGCCGCCAACCGTCAAGAAATCGACCGGCAGACCGCCCGCGCGTGAAGCGCGGGGTGCCACGGCTGCCACAGAAGGGAACGTCATGCCCGTCGTGACCATGCGCCAGCTCCTCGACTCCGGTGTCCACTTCGGCCACCAGACCCGCCGCTGGAACCCCAAGATGAAGCGCTTCATCTTCACCGAGCGCAACGGCATCTACATCATCGACCTCCAGCAGTCGCTGTCCTACATCGACCGCGCCTACGAGTTCGTCAAGGAGACCGTCGCCCACGGCGGCACCATCCTGTTCGTCGGCACCAAGAAGCAGGCCCAGGAGGCCATCGCGGAGCAGGCCGGCCGCGTGGGCATGCCCTACGTGAACCACCGCTGGCTCGGCGGCATGCTGACCAACTTCTCCACCGTCTCCAAGCGCGTGCAGCGCATGAAGGAGCTCGAGGAGATCGACTTCGAGGACGTGGCCGGCTCGCAGTTCACCAAGAAGGAGCTGCTGCTGCTCAACCGTGAGCTGGAGAAGCTGCAGGCCAACCTCGGCGGCATCCGCAACATGGCCAAGACCCCCTCCGCCGTGTGGGTCGTGGACACCAAGAAGGAGCACCTGGCCGTCGACGAGGCCCAGAAGCTCGGCATCCCGGTCGTCGCCATCCTGGACACCAACTGCGATCCGGACGAGGTCGCCTACCCGATCCCGGGCAACGACGACGCCATCCGCTCCGTGAACCTGCTGACCCGCGTGGTCGCGGACGCCGTCGCCGAGGGCCTGATCGCCCGCCAGGGCGGCAAGTCCGGCCAGGCTGCCGCCGAGCCGATGGCCGAGTGGGAGCGCGAGCTGCTCGAGCAGCACAACGCCCAGCAGGCCGAGCAGGCTGAGCAGGCCGAGGCCCCCGCCGCCGAGGCGCCGGCCGAGCAGGCCGAGGCCCCCGCCGCCGAGGCCGCCCCGCAGGGCGAGTGATCCCGGCCGGCCCGTCGGCCCGGCCCCACCCGGCCGGGCCGACGGGCCGGATCAGACCCCGAACATCCCGCACAACCCACACCACGGGAAGGACCGAACGAGCATGGCGAACTACACCGCTGCTGACATCAAGGCCCTGCGCGAGCGCACCGGCGCCGGCATGATGGACGTGAAGAAGGCTCTGGACGAGGCCGACGGCGACGCCGAGAAGGCCATCGAGATCATCCGCGTGAAGGGCCTCAAGGGCGCCACCAAGCGCGAGGGCCGCTCCGCCGCCGAGGGCCTCGTGGCCGCGACCGTCGAGAACGGCGTCGGCGTCATGATCGAGCTCAACTGCGAGACCGACTTCGTGGCCAAGGCCGACAAGTTCATCGCCCTCGGCGACGTGGTGCTGCGCGCCGCCGTCGCCTCCGGCGCCACCGACGTCGACGGCCTGCTGGCCTCCGACTACGAGGGCCGCACCCTGGGCGACTACGTGACCGAGGAGGGCGCCCTGCTGGGCGAGAAGGTGGCCGTGCGCCGCCTGGCCCGCGTGGAGGGCGCCTTCGTGGACGCCTACCTGCACAAGACCTCCAAGGACCTGCCGGCCCAGGTGGGCGTGCTCCTCGCCGTGGACGCCGACTCCGCCGACGCCAAGACCGCCGCGCACGACATCGCCGTGCACACCGCGGCCTACTCGCCCACGTACCTCACCCGTGAGGACGTGCCGGCCGAGACCGTCGAGAACGAGCGTCGCATCGCCGATGAGACCGCCCGTGCCGAGGGCAAGCCGGAGCAGGCCCTGCCGAAGATCGTGGAGGGCCGCCTGACCGGCTTCTTCAAGGAGATCGTGCTCGTGGACCAGCCGTTCGCGAAGGACCCGAAGCAGACCGTCGGCAAGGTCGCCTCCGACGCCGGCACCAACGTCACCGGGTTCGCCCGCTTCCGCGTCGGCAACTGACCGCCGCACCCGGACCGGCCGCTCCCGGTCCGCGCCCCGCGGGGGCGTAGGATCGGGAGCGACCCGAGGTCCACTCCGGCGCCGGACGGCGCCGACGACCATCGCATGACGGGGTGGCCGCCCCGACCGGGCGGCCACCCCGTCCGCGTGTCCGCCCCCGGCCCGACCCCCACCGACCAGGAGATGCTTCCCATGGAGACGAACCGCGCCCCCGAGGACCCGACCACCGCCCACGCCCCGCAGACCTCGGACGACACCGGCCGCCGTCGCGTGCTCCTGAAGCTCTCGGGCGAGGTGTTCGGCGGCGGCAAGATCGGTGTGGACCCGGAGACCGTCCGCGGCATCGCCGAGCAGATCGCCGCCGCGGCGGACCAGGTGGAGATCGCGATCGTCGTCGGCGGCGGCAACTTCTTCCGTGGCGCGGAGCTGTCCGAGAACGGGATGGACCGCCGTCGGGCCGACTACATGGGCATGCTCGGCACCGTGATGAACTGCCTGGCCCTGCAGGACTTCCTGATCCAGGCCGGGGTCACCACGCGCGTGCAGTCCGCCATCCACATGGAGCAGGTGGCGGAGTCCTACATCCCGCTGCGCGCCATCCGCCACATGCAGAAGGGCCGCGTCGTGATCTTCGGCGCCGGCACCGGCCTGCCCTACTTCTCCACGGACACCGTGGCGGCCCAGCGTGCCCTCGAGGTCGGGGCGGACGAGGTCCTGATGGCCAAGTCCGGCGTGGACGGCGTCTACACCGCGGACCCCAAGAAGGACCCCACCGCCGAGCGCCTCACGCACCTGACCTACGACGAGGCGCTGCTGCGGAACATCCGCGTGATGGACCTGACCGCCATGACCATGTGCAAGGACAACGACCTGGACATGCGGGTGTTCGGCATGGAGGGCCCGGGCAACGTGACCCGCGCCCTGCTCGGCGAGCCGATCGGCACCACCGTCACCGTCTGAGGCCCGCCGCGTAGGATGGCGGCAGACCTGATCCACCACACCGAGGAGACACCGTGATCCAGGAGACCCTGCAGTCCGCCGAAGAGCAGATGGACCGCACCATCGAGGCCACGCGTGAGGACTTCGCCTCCGTGCGCACCGGCCGCGCCAACCCGGGCCTCTACTCCAAGGTGATGGTCGACTACTACGGCTCGTTCACCCCGCTGCAGCAGCTGGCGTCCTTCACCACCACGGACGCCCGCACGCTGCTCATCACGCCGTTCGACCAGTCGGCCCTGCGCAACATCGAGAAGGCCCTGTCCGAGTCCGAGGTCGGCGCGAACCCGTCCAACGACGGCAAGGTCATCCGCATCGTGATGCCGGAGCTGACCGCGGAGCGCCGCAAGGAGTACGTGAAGCTGGTCAAGTCCAAGGCGGAGGAGCACAAGATCTCCGTGCGCAACGCCCGCCGCAAGGCCAAGGAGGCCATGGACAAGGCCGTCAAGGACGGCGAGGTCGGCGAGGACGAGGGCGCCCGCGGCGAGAAGGAGCTGGACGCGCTCACCAAGCGCCACGTCGAGCTCATCGACGAGATGGCCAAGAACAAGGAGCAGGAGCTGCTGGAGGTCTGAGCCTCCCGCCGTCCGCGCTCGCCCCATGACCTCCGCCGTGTCCACCTCGCCCGCACCCCCGCGCGGCGGCCGCGACCTCAAGTCCGCCGTCCTCGTGGGGGTGGGGCTGCTGGCGACGGCCCTGGTCGGCCTCCTCTGGCTCGACTGGCTGCTGGTCGTGCTCGTGGTCGCCCTGCTGGTCGGCGCGGTGTCCGAGATCGCGACGGCGGTGCGCGGCATCGGCCTGGACGTGCCGCGGCCCCCGCTCTGGGTGGCCGCGGCGGTCCTGCCGCTCACGGCGTGGCGGTGGGGGGTGCCCGCGCTGTTCGTCGCCCTCGTGGCGTGCCTGGCCCTGGTGGCCGTGTGGACGGCGCTGACGCGCCGGCGCCCGGCGGGCCAGTTCATGCTCGCGGGCGTGTTCATCGTGCTGTGGGCGCCGTTCCTGCTCTCCTTCGCCGCGGCGCTCCTGGACGAGCCGCTGGGGCACCTCATGGTGGCGATCCTGCTGCTGATGGTGGTCTCCAACGACACGTTCGGCTACATCGTGGGCTACCGCTTCGGCCGCACCCCGATCGCCCCGCGCATCAGCCCCAAGAAGTCCTGGGAGGGCCTGGCCGGCTCCCTGGCGGGCTCGGTGCTGGTGGGCGTCGTCGCCGTCCCCCTGCTGGTCGGCCAGCCGTGGTGGATCGGCGCCGTCCTCGGTGTCACCACCGTCGCCGCCGCCACCTCGGGGGACTTCTCCGAGTCCATGGTCAAGCGTGAGCTCGGCATCAAGGACATGTCCTCCGCCCTGCCCGGCCACGGCGGCGTGATGGACCGCCTGGACTCCCTCGTGTTCGCCTCGCCGGTGGCCTACACCGTGCTGGCGCTGCCCCTGACCTGATCCACCCCTCGACCCGGCACGTCCGGGACCCGCACCGCAGGAGACACCCATGACCCCCCGCACCACCCCGGACGCCGAGCCGGTCTTCGAGCTCGTCGAGCAGGACGAGATCGGCTACGAGACCACCCACGTGGACGCCTTCATGGCGCGTGCCCGTGAGGCGCGCGACGGCGGTGCCCCGCTGACGGCGGAGGAGGTGCGCCAGGCCCGCTTCGCGACCGTCACCGGCGGCTACGCCACGGACGAGGTGGACGACGAGCTGGACCGCCTCGAAGAGGAGCTGGCCGCCGCCGAGCGTCAGGCCTTCGTCGCCGAGCGCGGGGACGAGGACTGGGCCGCAGACCTCGAGGAGCGCGTGGCCGAGCTCGTGGCCCGCGCCGACCGGGCCCCGGCGGAGCGCTTCCGCCGCCCCTCCCGCGCGGACGCCGTGAGCTACGACGTGGACCAGGTGGACGCGCTCGTGGACCGCCTGCGCGTCACCCTGGCCGGCGCGGAGGACTCGACGGATCCCGGCGCCGAGGGCGGGCTGACCGCGGACGACGTGCGCCGCGCGGCGTTCGGCGAGGCCGAGGGTGCCGCCGGCTACGAGGAGGGCCAGGTCGACGCCTACCTCGACGCCGCCGTCGACGTGCTGCTGCGCCGCGCCTGACACCCGGCCCTCGCGCGGCGGCCCGGGGAGAGTGGCGCAGATCACACTGAAGTGATTACAATCACACCACCGAGACGCCGCGCGCTCCACCCCTGCTCGCGCATGCGTACAACTCCCTCGCCCCGCACCGTGGGCGTCGATCGGAAGGCAGTCCAGTGACCCTCGTGGACCACACCCGTCCCACCGGCGGACAGTCCGCCGGCTCTCCGCCCCCGGCGGGCCCGGCCGAGGCCGTGATGCTCCAGGTGCTCGACACGGAGGGCCGCCGCCGTCCGCAGCCGGAGCTCGACCCGTGGATCGAGGACGTCGACGCCGACGCCCTCGCCGCGCTGTACCGCCAGATGGCCGTCGTCCGGCGCCTCGACGTCGAGGCCACGCACCTGCAGCGTCAGGGCGAGCTGGCCCTGTGGCCCCCGCTGCTGGGCCAGGAGGCCGCCCAGGTGGGCTCCGCCGTCGCGCTGCGCCCGGACGACTTCGTCTTCCCGTCCTACCGCGAGAACGGCGTGGCCCTGCTCCGCGGCGTCCCCGCGCTGGACCTGCTGCGGGTGTGGCGCGGCTCCACGTTCTCGAGCTGGGACCCGAACGAGACGCGGGTGGCCACCCAGCAGATCATCATCGGCGCGCAGGCCCTGCACGCCGTCGGCTACGCGATGGGCGTCCAGCGGGACCAGGCGGACGTCGCCACGATCGTCTACTTCGGCGACGGTGCCACGAGCCAGGGGGACGTCAACGAGGCCATGATCTTCAGCGCCTCGTACCAGTCGCCCGTGGTGTTCTTCTGCCAGAACAACCACTGGGCCATCTCCGAGCCCGTGCGCCTGCAGACCCGCCGCAGCATCGCGGACCGCCCGTGGGGCTTCGGCATCCCGTCGATGCGCGTGGACGGCAACGACGTCCTGGCCGTGCTCGCCGCGACCCGCGCCGCCGTCGAGCGCGCGGCCGACGGGGGTGGCCCCACCTTCATCGAGGCCGTCACCTACCGCATGGGTCCGCACACCACCGCGGACGACCCCACCCGCTACCGGGACGACGCCGAGCTCGAGGCCTGGAAGGCCCGTGACCCGCTGACCCGCGTGGAGGCGCACCTGCGCACCCTCGACGTGGACGTGGACGCCGTGCTCGCACAGGCCCAGGCCGAGGCCGACGAGCTGGCGGCCGAGGTCCGCCGCGCCCTCGAGGCGCTCGAGGAGGACGGCGCGGACAAGCTCTTCGACGAGATCTACGCGGAGCCCCACCAGGAGCTCGAGCGGCAGCGCCGCGAGCATGCCCTCTACCTGCAGCAGTTCGACGATGAGGAGGCGGGCGCGTGAGCGAGCGCATGACCTTCGGCCGTGCGATCAACCGCGGCCTGCACCGTGCCCTGGCCGACGACCCCAAGGTCCTGCTCATGGGCGAGGACATCGGCGCCCTCGGCGGCGTGTTCCGCATCACCGACGGCCTGCAGGCCGAGTTCGGCGAGGACCGGGTGCTCGACACCCCGCTGGCCGAGTCCGGCATCGTGGGCACGGCCATCGGCCTGGCGATGCGCGGCTACCGGCCCGTCGTCGAGATCCAGTTCGACGGCTTCGTGTACCCGGCGTTCGACCAGATCGTGGCGAACCTGGCCAAGCTGCGCGCCCGCACCCGCGGCGCCGTGCCGATGCCGGTGACCATCCGCATCCCCTTCGGCGGCGGCATCGGCTCCCCGGAGCACCATTCCGAGTCGCCCGAGGCCTACTTCCTGCACACCGCGGGCCTGCGCGTGGTCTCCCCGTCCTCTCCGCAGGAGGGGTACGACCTCATCCGCGCCGCGGTCGCCTCGGAGGACCCGGTGGTCTACCTCGAGCCCAAGCGTCGCTACCACGACAAGGGCGACGTGGACCTGGACGTCGCGATCCCGCCGATGAGCCCCGCCCGCATCCTGCGCGAGGGCCGTGACGCCACGCTCGTGGCCTATGGTCCGCTCGTGAAGACCGCCCTGCAGGCCGCCGAGGTGGCGGCCGAGGAGGGCGTCGAGGTCGAGGTGCTCGACCTGCGCAGCCTGTCCCCGCTGGACACCGGCCTGGTCGAGTCCTCGGTGCGGCGCACCGGCCGGCTCGTCGTGGCGCACGAGGCGTCCCGCACCGGCGGCCTCGGCGCCGAGCTCGTGGCCACGGTGGCCGAGCGCGCGTTCCATTGGCTCGAGGCCCCGCCGGTGCGCGTCACCGGCATGGACGTGCCCTACCCGCCGTCCAAGCTCGAGCACCTGCACCTGCCGGACCTCGACCGCATCCTCGACGGCCTGGACCGTGCTCTGGGCCGGCCGAATTCGCTGGACTCCGTGGACGCGTTCGCCGCCCCCGAGACCGCCGAGCAGTTCCTCGCCGCCCAGAACGCCGGGGAGGAGACCCGATGAGCCAGAAGACCTTCCGCCTGCCCGACCTCGGCGAGGGCCTGACCGAGTCCGAGATCGTGACGTGGCGCGTGGCCGAGGGCGACGCGGTGACCGTGAACCAGGTGCTCGCCGACGTCGAGACGGCCAAGGCCGTGGTCGAGGTCTCGAGCCCGTTCGCGGGCGTCGTCGCGGCCCTGCACGGCGCCGAGGGCGAGACCCTCGAGGTCGGTGCGCCCCTGGTGACCTTCATCCTCGAGGGCGCCGAGCCCGACGTCGGCGGGCCCGCCGAGGGCGACGGCCGCGTGCCCACCCTCGTCGGCTACGGTGCCGCGCCGGACACCGGCAAGCCCGGCCGCCGTGCTCGGCGCGGCTCCGCGGCCCCGGCGACGTCGGCCGCCCCGGCGGGTGAGCCCGCCCGCGGGCAGGCGCCGTCCACGTCGGAGGCGGCCCCGGCCGGCGCCGGGCGCCCGCAGCCCGAGGCCGCCGAGCCGGACCGCGCGGACGCGGCCCCCGAGGCGGCGCCGGGCGAGCGACCCCGCTGCACCCCGCCCGTGCGCCTGTATGCACGCCGCTCAGGCGTGGATCTGGAGCAGGTCACCGGCACCGGTGCGGGCGGGGTCATCACCCGCGCGGACGTCGAGGCGTTCCTGGCTGGGGGCGGGCAGCCCGCGGTCGCGGCGACGCCGCCGCAGTCCGGTGCCGGGTCGGCTGCGACCGGGGGCGTCCGCACCCTGGGCGGCCGCCCGCGCACGGAGGCCGTGCCGGTCAAGGGCGTGCGCAAGGCGACTGCGGCGGCCATGGTGCAGTCCGCGTTCACCGCCCCGCACGTGACCGAGTTCCTGCAGGTGGACGTCACCGAGACCATGGAGCTGCTCGCCGAGCTCAAGGCCTCCCGCGAGTTCCGGGACGTCAAGCTCACGCCCATGACGCTCGCCGCCAAGGCGTGCCTCGTGGCGATGGAGCGCACCCCGGACGTCAACGCCCGGTGGGACGAGGCCGCCGGCACGATCGTGCGGCAGAACTTCGTCAACCTCGGCTTCGCCGCCGCCACCCCCCGCGGCCTGATGGTGCCGAACGTCAAGGACGCCCAGGCGATGAGCCTGAGGGAGCTGGCCGACGCCATCCGCGATCTCACGGGCCTGGCCCGCGACGGCCGGCTGTCCCCGGCGGATCTGGCCGGCGGCACCTTCACGCTCACGAACGTCGGGGTGTTCGGCGTGGACGCGGGCACCCCGATCATCAACCCGGGCGAGGGGGCGATCATCGCGATCGGCCAGGTCCGGAGGATGCCGTGGGAGCACCGCGGCGAGATCGCCCTGCGGGACGTCATGACGCTCTCCCTCTCGTTCGACCACCGCTTCGTGGACGGCGAGCAGGGCTCGCGCTTCCTCGCGGACGTCGGCGCGATCCTGCGCCGCCCGGGTCTGACCCTGACCATGGTCTGACGGTCCCGGACGCGCCGCGGCCCCGCCACCCGGGCACCGGGAGGCGGGGCCGTCGTCGTGGGAGGCCGGCGCGGCGGGGGCTGCGAAGCGCGCTCAGTCGGCGGCGGGCAGCTCCATCACGAGCTCGGTGATGACCTCGGCACGGGCGTTGGAGAAGACCTTCTCCTCGCCGACGGTCTCGAAGCCGCGACGGGAGAGCACCTTCACGGAGCCCACGTTGTCCTCGGGGACGTGCGCCCGCAGCGGGCGGGCGGGGTGCTCCTCGAGGAACCGGTCCACGGCCGCGGTCGTCAGGCCCAGGCCCCAGTAGTCCTGTGCGGTCCAGAAGGACAGCTCGCCCACGCCGTCCTGCTGGGTGCACACGAGGGCGCCCACGGCGCGGCCCTCGTGCTCGATGGTCCGCACGATGGTGTCCTCGTCCCCGAGCAGGTGGGCCCAGTGGTAGTCGAAGACGCCGCGGTCCCGGGGGTTGCGGGGGGCGAAGGCGGACATCAGGTTGGCCTGCTCGTCCTGCTGGTGGAGGAAGAACTCGTCCAGATCCTCGGGTCGGACGTCACGAAGAAGCACGGCGGTGGACCTCTCGGGGCGGGGTTCGACGGCGTCCGCCGTCACGGTACCGGCCACCGTACCACCGGGCACGACGCCGGGCCGGTGCCGCCCGCTCAGTCCTCGCCGGGCAGCGGTCCGGGGGCCGTGGCCGCGGCCCAGGCCATGGCTGCGAGGGTCGCGCGGCGGGCCGCGCGGTCGGCCGCGGTGCGCCGCACGGAGCGGGGGGTGGAGTTGAGCAGGCCCAGCACGGCCTGGGCGCGGAACACGGCGGTGGCCCGGTCCTCGTGGGGGTGGACGACCTGCAGCTGGCGCGCCCACACGTCGATGTAGGCGCGCTGGGTGCGCGTGATGGCCGTGCGCGCCCCGTCGGGCAGGGCGGACATGTCGCGGTCCTGCACGCGGATCACGTCGCGCTGGGCGAGGGCGAAGTCCGCCTGGAAGCCGATGAGGGCCCGCAGGGTCTCCGCCCCCGGCGCGTGCTGCGCCTCGGCGGCCAGCCCGCCGTCGAGCAGGTCCTGTGAGGCCGTGTCGAGGATCGCCGTGAGCACAGCTGCCTTGCCGGCGAAGTGGCGGTAGATGGCAGGCCCGCTGATCCCGACGGCGGCGCCGATGTCCTCGAGGCGGACCGCGTCGAAGCCCCGGGCCGCGAACAGTCGCGCCGCGGCCGCGAGCAGGTCCACCCGACGTCGGGCCTTGGCGGCCTCCCGGGCGGTCGGCGGGGTCGCCGGGGCGGCG
>NZ_JABFAX010000015.1:35970-52430 GCF_017168395.1 Micrococcus sp. KRD128
GGACGCGGGATCGGCGGCGGGCATGGGATCCACTGTAGGACGGGACGAGGCGCGCCGGGCACGCGGTCGACGTCGGTGACGATCGTCACTACACTGAGGCTCAGTTCAGTTAGTCGTCATTCACTGAAGGGGGTCTCATGACCGCCAGCACCCCGGCCCCGGCCGCGCAGGCCGCGCCCACCGTGGCCGAGCGCAACGCGGCCGGCCATGCCCGGCTCGAGCAGGAGCTCGCCGACCTCGTCGCCCGCACGTCGCTCGGCGGGCCCGAGCGCTCGCGTGAGCGCCACACCGGCCGAGGCAAGCTGCTGGTGCGGGACCGCATCGACGCGCTGCTCGACGAGGGCTCGCCCTTCCTCGAGGTCGGCGCGCTGGCCGCGCACGGCCTGTACGACGGGGACAGCCCCGCCGCCGGCGTCGTGGCGGGCATCGGCCTGGTCCACGGCCGCCTCGTGATGGTCGTCGGCAACGACGCCACCGTGAAGGGCGGCACCTACTACCCCATGACGGTGAAGAAGCACCTGCGGGCCCAGGAGATCGCCCTGGAGAACCGCCTGCCGTGCATCTACCTCGTGGACTCCGGCGGCGCGTTCCTGCCCCGCCAGGACGAGGTCTTCCCGGACCGCGAGCACTTCGGCCGCATCTTCCGGAACCAGGCGCTGCTCTCCTCGCAGCGCATCCCGCAGCTGGCCGCGGTGTGCGGCTCCTCCACGGCGGGCGGCGCGTACGTGCCGGCCATGTCGGACGAGACCGTGATCGTGCGCGAGCAGGGCACCATCTTCCTCGGCGGCCCCCCGCTCGTGAAGGCCGCGATCGGGGAGGACGTCTCGCCCGAGGACCTCGGCGGCGGCCGGCTGCACGCCGAGCGCTCCGGCGTCGCGGACCACCTGGCGGACGACGACCTGCACGCCATGCAGATCCTCCGGGACATCGTGGCCACCCTGCCTCCGGCCGAGGAGCCGGCCTGGGAGGTCGCCCCCGCCGCGGAACCCGCCAAGGACCCGGCCGAACTGACCAGCGTCGTGCCCGTGGACGTGAACACCCCCTACGACGTGCGCGAGGTGATCGACCGCCTCGTGGACGGCGGCTCCGTCCACGAGTTCAAGCCCCTCTACGGCACCACCCTGATCACCGCGTTCGCGCGGATCGACGGCCACCCCGTGGGCGTCCTCGCCAACAACGGCATCCTGTTCGGCGACTCCGCCCGCAAGGGCGCGCACTTCATCGAACTGTGCGACCAGCGCGGCATCCCGCTGCTGTTCCTGCAGAACATCTCCGGCTTCATGGTGGGCCGGGACGCGGAGGCCGGCGGCATCGCGCGCGACGGCGCCAAGATGGTCACCGCCGTCGCCACCGCCCGCGTGCCCAAGCTGACCGTGGTGATCGGCGGCTCGTTCGGCGCCGGCAACTACGCGATGTGCGGCCGCGCCTACTCACCCCGCTTCCTGTGGATGTGGCCGAACGCGCGCATCTCCGTGATGGGCGGCCCGCAGGCCTCCTCCGTGCTCACGCAGATCAAGCAGGACCAGCGGGCCGCCGCGGGGGAGGAGCCGATGTCCCCCGAGGAGGTCGAGGCCTTCCAGGCGCCGGTCCGCCGGCAGTACGAGGACCAGGGCAGCCCCCTGTACTCCACCGCCCGCCTCTGGGACGACGGTGTGATCACCCCCGGCCAGACCCGCCGGGTGCTCTCCCTGGCCCTCGACGTCATCTCCCGTTCCCCGCTGCCGGACTCCCGGTTCGGCCTGTTCCGCATGTGAGGCACCCGTGACCGAGAACCACGCCCAGGGGACGCCCCTGTTCGACACCGTGCTGGTGGCCAACCGCGGCGAGATCGCCGTGCGCGTCATCCGCACCCTGCGCCGCCTCGGCATCCGCTCGGTGGCCGTGCACTCCGACGCCGACGCCGACGCGCGGCACGTCCGCGAGGCGGACACGGCAGTCCGCCTCGGCCCGGCCCCGGCCCGCGAGTCGTACCTGGACATCGACGCCGTCGTCGACGCCGCGCGCCGCACCGGCGCGCAGGCCGTGCACCCCGGCTACGGCTTCCTGTCCGAGAACGCCGACTTCGCCCGCGCACTGGACGCGGCAGGCATCGTGTTCGTGGGCCCTCCCGTGGGCTCGCTCGACGCGATGGCGGACAAGATCCGCGCGAAGGAGACCGTGGCCGCGTACGACGTGCCGGTGGTCCCCGGCATCCAGGACCCCACGCTCACCGACGAGCAGATCACCGCCGAGGCCGAGCGCGTCGGCTTCCCGCTGCTGATCAAGCCCTCCGCGGGCGGCGGCGGCAAGGGCATGGTGGCCGTGCGCGCCGCCGAGGAGCTGCCCGGCGCCCTCGCCTCCGCCCGGCGCACCGCGCGCTCGGCGTTCGGCGACGACACGCTGCTGCTCGAGCGGCTCATCACCGCGCCCCGGCACATCGAGGTGCAGGTGTTCGCGGACGCCCACGGCGCCACCGTGCACCTGGGTGAGCGCGAGTGCTCCCTGCAGCGCCGCCACCAGAAGGTGATCGAGGAGGCCCCCGCGCCCCTGCTGACCGGGCTGGCGCACGGGGCCGAGCTCCGCGAGCGCCTGGGCCGGGCCGCCGTGGACGCGGCCGTGTCCGTGGGCTACCGCGGTGCCGGCACCGTCGAGTTCCTCGTCTCGGACGAGAACCCGGACGAGTTCTTCTTCATGGAGATGAACACCCGCCTGCAGGTGGAGCACCCGGTCTCCGAGGAGGTCGTCCGGGTGCGCGGACAGCGCCTGGACTTCGTGGAGCTGCAGCTGCGCATCGCCGCGGGGGAGCCGCTCGGCTTCGCCCAGGAGGACGTGAGCCTCGACGGCGCCGCCGTCGAGGCCCGCGTCTACGCGGAGGACCCCGCGAACGGCTTCCTGCCCTCCACCGGGCCGGTGCTGCGCTGGCGCGAGCCCGCCGGCGAGGGCGTCCGCGTCGACACGCTCCTGCTGCCCTCGCAGGGCGAGGAGCGTGCGTTCGGCTCTGTCCTGACGATCCGCGACGACGACGGTGCGCTGTGGGAGGGGCTCGCGGCCCCGGACGGTGAGCAGCCCGAGATCACCGGCTTCTACGACCCGATGATCGCCAAGCTCATCGCCCGCGGCGCCGACCGCGCCGAGGCCCTCGACCGGCTCGACGCCGCGCTCGCGGACACCGTGCTGTTCGGCGTCCGCTCCAACCTGGGCTGGCTGCGCGAGCTCGCGGCCCGCGCGGACGTGCGGGCCGGCCGGCTCACCACCGAGCTGATCGACGGCCTCGAGGCGTGGACCGCCCCCGCGCTGCCCGAGGACCTCGCCGCGCTCGCGGCCGAGGCCCTGGCCGACGTGTCCGAGGACGCGGCCGCCGCCGAGCACCGCGCGGCCGGCACCGCGTGGGCCCGGGCGGACGGCTGGCGCGGCGCGGGCGCCCCGCAGCCCGGGATGCGCGTCCGGGTCGGGGACGAGGACCGCATCCTCACCGCCCCCGCCGCCGACGCCGAGGTGGACGAGGACGCCGGAGCCCTGGCGGGCGTCAACCTCCTGGCCGGTGACCCGCGGGACCCACGCTCAGCGTGGCTGCACCGCGACGGCGCCGCGTGGCAGGTCCGCCGCCTCACCCGGGCCGAGGTGGTCGAGGCTGCCCGCGCGGCCGCGGCCGCGCGTCGTGCCCCGGCCGGCGCAGCGTCCCCCGAGGCCCGCACGCCCATGCCGGGCACCGTCGTCGCCGTGTCCGTGGCCACCGGGGACACCGTGGCCGCGGGCCAGGAGCTGGCGGTGGTCGAGGCCATGAAGATGGAGCACCCCGTCACGGCCGCCGTCGCCGGCGTCGTGACCGTCCACGTCGCCGAGGGCGACTCCGTGGCCGCGCAGGCGTTGATCGCCGTCGTCGAGCCCGCCGAGCACGCAGCACCCGAAGAGAACGCCTGAGAACAGGAGAGGACCATGAGCACCAAGCACCGCACCCTGCCCGCCCTCGAGGAGGACTACCAGGTCCTCTCCGACACCGTCCGCGAGTTCGCCGACGAGGTCGTGGCCCCGGTCTCCGCCGAGCTGGACGCCAAGCACGAGTTCCCGTACGAGATCGTGGCCCAGATGGGCGAGATGGGCCTGTTCGGCCTGCCGTTCCCCGAGGAGTACGGGGGCATGGGCGGCGACTACTTCGCCCTGGCCCTGGCCCTCGAGCAGCTCGGCCGTGTCAACCAGTCCGTGGCCATCACCCTCGAGGCCGGCGTCTCCCTGGGCGCCATGCCGCTGCTGAAGTTCGGCACCGAGGAGCAGAAGCAGCGCTGGCTGCCGGACCTCGTGGCCGGCACGCACCTGGCCGGCTTCGGCCTCACCGAGCCGGGCGCGGGCTCCGACGCCGGCGGCACCCAGACCACCGCCGCGCTCGAGGACGGCCAGTGGCGCATCAACGGCGCCAAGGAGTTCATCACCAACTCCGGCACGGACATCACCTCGCTCGTCACCGTCACCGCCGTGACCGGCACGGTGGAGGGCAGGACCGGCCACGACGGCCGCCCCGCCAAGGAGATCTCCACGATCCTCGTGCCCGCCGGCACCGAGGGCTTCTCCGTGGCCAAGGCCTACGACAAGGTCGGCTGGAACTCCTCGGACACCCACGCCCTGCACTTCACGGACGCGCGCGTGCCGGAGGAGAACCTGCTGGGCGCCCGCGGCCGCGGCTTCGCCAACTTCCTCGAGATCCTGGACGAGGGCCGCATCGCCATCGCGGCCCTGGCCACCGGCGCGGCCCAGGGCTGCGTGGACGAGTCGGTCGCCTATGCCAAGCAGCGGACCTCGTTCGGCCAGAAGATCGGGCAGTTCCAGGCGGTGTCCTTCAAGATCGCCCGCATGCAGGCCCGCGCGCACGCCGCCCGCCTGGCCTACTACGAGGCCGCCCAGAAGATGCTGGCCGGCAAGCCGTTCAAGACCGAGGCCGCCATGGCCAAGCTGATCGCCGGCGAGGCCGCCATGGACAACGCCCGGGACGCCACCCAGGTGTTCGGCGGCTACGGCTTCATGAACGAGACCCTCGTGGCTCGTCACTACCGCGACTCCAAGATCCTCGAGGTCGGCGAGGGCACCACCGAGGTGCAGCTCATGCTGATCGCCCGCGAGCTGGGCCTCTGACGTGACGGAGCGCGTCGAGATCGAGCAGCGGGGCCGCTACGCGGACGAGCTGGCGGTCGGTCAGGTCTACCTGCACCGGCCCGGCCGCACGCTCACCGAGGCGGACAACGTCCTGTTCACCACCCTCACCATGAACCCGCAGGCCCTGCACCTGGACCACGCGTACGCGGCGGCCCAGCCGTTCGGCCGACCGCTGGTCAACTCGATGCTGACGCTGTCCACCCTGGTGGGCCTCGCCGTCGGGCAGACCACGCAGGGCACGCTCGTGGCCCAGCTCGGCCTGGGGGAGATCGCGTTCCCGAAGCCGGTCTTCCACGGGGACACGCTCTACGGGCGCTCCGAGGTCACCGCGATCCGCGAGTCCTCCTCGCGGCCGGGGCAGCGGATCGTCACGTTCGCGATGACGGGGGAGAACCAGCACGGCGACGTCGTCGTCCGCGCCCAACGCACGTGCCTGATGTGGACCGCGCAGGCGCACGCGGAGGCCAAGGCGAAGGCCGCCGACGCCGCAGGGACGGGGGAGCGGGCATGAGCGCGCTGACCCTCGGACCGGCCGTCATGTTCACCCCGGCGGACCGCTCCGAGCGGTACGCCACGGCGCTCGAACGCGCGGACGCGGTGATCCTCGACCTCGAGGACGCCGTCACCCCGGAGGCCCGGCCCGCCGCGCGGGACGCCGTTGCGGCGGCCTGGGTGGGGCGGGCGACGGGCGGGGTCGACGGCGGCCCGCTGGACGAGGACCGCGTGGTGGTGCGCGTGAACCCCGCGGGCACCGCGGACCACGACGCCGACCTGGCCATGCTCGCCGGGACGGGCTGGCGCACGCTCATGCTCGCCAAGGCCGAGTCCGCCGCGCAGGTGGACGGGGTCGTCGCCGCCCTCGGACCGCAGACCCGCGTCGTCGCCCTGTGCGAGACCGCGGCCGGGATCCTCGCCGCCGCCGAACTGGCCGCCCACCCGCACGTGGGTGCGCTGATGTGGGGCGCCGAGGACCTCGTGGCGTCGATGGGCGGCAGCTCCTCCCGCACCCCCGAGGGCGCCTACCGCTCCGTGGTCCAGCACGCCCGTGCGACGGTGCTGCTGGCGGCGGCCGCCCACGGCGCGGCCGCATGGGACGCCGTCCACCTGGACCTCGGCGACGAGGCCGGGCTGGCCGCCGAGGCCGAGGACGCCGTCGCCCTGGGCTGCACCGCGACCGTGTGCCTGCACCCGCTCCAGGTGCCCATCGTGCGTTCCGCCTACACGCCCGCGCCGGAGGCCCTCGAGCGCGCCCGGCGCGTCCTCGCCGCGGCCGAGGGCCGGCACGGCGCCTTCGCGCTGGACGGGACGATGGTCGATGAGGTGGTCCTCGCCCAGGCCCGCGCGCTCCTGCGCCGCGCGGATGCGGTGGGGCCAGCCGGCGCCTGAGCGTCTCCCGGCGGCTCCGCGCCCCGGCGGCCCCGTGCCGTCGGGGCGCAGCCGTGTCCGCACGGCTGCGCACCGGGGCTGTCACTTGGGCACACGGCCCAGGGGCGCGCTTGACGGCGCACCCCTCCGCCCGTCACAGTGTGGTTGTCATCACAGTGATCTGTCTCACACTGATCCGTCCCACGCACCCCGGAGGGCCCATGTCCTCCAGCGAGCCCACGGCGCCGGTCCCCACGGCCGCGCAGTTCCGCGCCGCGCAGCAGTCCGAGGAGTTCATCGAGCTCCGGCGCACCCACCGATCCTTCGCCTTCCCCATGACCGTGGCGTTCTTCGTCTGGTACCTGGTGTTCGTGATCGCCGGCGCGTTCTTCCCCGAGTTCATGGCGATCCGCCTCGGCGGCAACATCACCCTCGGCCTGATCCTCGGTCTGCTCCAGTTCGTCACCACGTTCCTGATCACCTTCGCCTACGTCCGTTTCTCCAACCGGACCCTGGACCCCCGCGCCACCGCGCTGCGTGAGCGCCTCGAGCGCGAGTCCGCCGGCGCCCACGAGAACCCGGAGGCCACGCGATGAGCGCTTCGACCCCCCTGCTCCAGGCCGCCGCGCAGACGGTCGGCAACCCCGCCGTGAACATCGGCATCTTCGTGGCGTTCGTCGTGGTCACCCTCGTGATCGTGATCCGCGCGTCCAAGACGAACGCGTCCTCGGCGGACTACTACGCCGGTGGCCGCGGCTTCTCCGGCACCCAGAACGGCACGGCCATCGCGGGTGACTACCTCTCCGCGGCCTCGTTCCTCGGCATCGTGGGCGCGATCGCCCTCTACGGCTACGACGGCTTCCTCTACTCGATCGGCTTCCTCGTCGCCTGGCTCGTCGCCCTGCTGCTGGTGGCCGAGCTGCTGCGCAACACGGGCCGGTTCACCATGGCGGACGTGCTGTCCTTCCGCCTGCAGCAGCGTCCCGTGCGCATCGCCGCCGCCTTCGGCACCATGGCCGTCTGCCTCTTCTACCTTCTGGCCCAGATGGCCGGCGCCGGCGGCCTGGTGTCCCTGCTGCTGAACATCAACGACCGGGCCGGCCAGGCCCTCGTGATCGTGATCGTCGGCGTGCTCATGATCGTCTACGTGCTGATCGGCGGCATGAAGGGCACCACCTACGTGCAGATCATCAAGGCGATCCTGCTGATCGCCGGCGCGGGGATCATGACCGTGTGGTCGCTGGCCCTGTTCGGCTTCGACTTCAACGCCCTGCTGGGGGCCGCCGTCGAGTTGAACCCGAAGGGCGAGGCGATCCTCGAGCCGGGCCTGCAGTACGGCGCCAGCGCGCTGACCCGCCTCGACTTCGTGTCCCTGGGCATCGCGCTCGTGCTCGGCACGGCCGGCCTGCCGCACGTGCTCATGCGGTTCTACACGGTGCCCACCGCCAAGGAGGCGCGCAAGTCCGTGGTGTGGGCCATCGTCCTCATCGGCGCGTTCTACCTGTTCACCCTCGTGCTGGGCTACGGCGCCGGCGCGCTGATCGGTCCCGAGCGCATCCTGGCGGCGCCCGGCGGGCAGAACTCCGCGGCCCCGCTGCTGGCGTTCGAGCTCGGCGGCTCCATCCTGCTGGGCCTGATCTCGGCGGTCGCGTTCGCCACCATCCTCGCGGTGGTCGCGGGCCTGGCCATCACGGCGGCGGCGTCCTTCGCCCACGACGTGTACGGCTCCGTGATCGCCAAGCACCCGCTCACCCCGCAGGAGGAGGTGCGGATCGGCAAGATCACCGTGGTGGTGATCGGCGTCCTGGCGATCGTCGGCGGCATCGCCGCCCAGGGCCAGAACGTGGCGTTCCTCGTGGCGCTCGCCTTCGCGGTGGCGGCCTCGGCGAACCTGCCGACCATCCTCTACTCCCTGTTCTGGCGGCGCTTCACCACCCGCGGCGCGGTGTGGTCGATGTACGGCGGACTGCTCTCCGCGATCATCCTGATCGTCCTGTCCCCGGTGATGTCCGGGACGCCGACCTCGATGATCCCGGGCGCGGACTTCGCGGTGTTCCCGCTGAAGAACCCGGGCATCGTCTCCATCCCGCTGGCCTTCTTCCTCGGCTGGCTCGGCTCGGTGACCTCGTCGCGCGCCGAGGACCCGGACAAGCAGGCCGAGATGGAGGTCCGCTCCCTCACCGGCATCGGCGCCGAGAAGCCGGTGCAGCACTGATCCGCGGCTGACCCGGTCCCACGGGGGTCGGCGGGGCGGGACGTCGCGGTGCGGCGTCCGTCCGGCCGGCCCCCCGTCCGTGTCCAGGCCCGGCTGGCATCATGGCGGGGTGACGCACGGATCCCTCACCGACTACACGCTGCCCGCCCCCGACCCGGCGGACGACGGCGGCGCCCCGCGCGCCGTCGCCCTGATCGGCTCCACGGGCTCGATCGGCACCCAGGGCCTCGACGTGATCGCCCAGGACCCCGCCCGGCTCCGGGCCGTCGCGCTCGCGGGCGGGGCGAACACGACCCTGCTGGCCGAGCAGGCCGTGCGCTTCGAGGTCGAGGCGGTGGGCTCCGCCGCGGCGGGGGAGGAGGAGCTGCGGGCCGCCCTCGCCGACGCCGCCGCCCGCCTCGGGCGCCCGGCCCCCCGGCCGGTGCTGTTCACCGGTCCGTGCGCCGCCGAGCAGATCGCCGCGTGGCCCGGCGCCGACACCGTGCTGAACGGGATCACGGGCTCGATCGGCCTGCGGCCCACCCTCGCCGCGCTGCACGCCGGTCACCGCCTGGCCCTGGCCAACAAGGAGTCGCTCATCGTCGGCGGGGCCCTCGTGAAGGCCGCCGCGGCACCAGGGCAGCTCGTGCCGGTGGACTCCGAGCACTCCGCGCTCGCGCAGGCGCTGCGCGGCGGCACGGCGGACGAGGTCCGCCGCCTCGTGCTCACGGCCTCGGGCGGGCCGTTCCGGGGCCTGGACCGCGCCGCCCTGCACGCCGTCACGCCCGCCCAGGCCCTCGCCCACCCCACGTGGGACATGGGCCGCGTCGTCACCACCAACTCCGCCTCTCTCGTGAACAAGGCCCTCGAGGTGATCGAGGCCCACCTGCTGTTCGACGTGCCCCTGGACCGGATCGACGTCGTGGTCCACCCGCAGTCCGTGGTGCACTCGATGGTCGAGTTCGTCGACGGGTCCACGCTCGCCCAGGCCTCCCCGCCGGACATGCGCCTGCCCATCGCCCTGGGGCTGTGCTGGCCGCGCCGTCTCCCGGGCGCAGCCCCGGCCTGCGACTGGACGCGGGCGGCCACCTGGACCTTCGAGCCCCTCGATGAGGAGGCCTTCCCCGCCGTGCGGGCCGCGAAGGAGGCGGCGGCCGCCTCGCCCACCCACATGGCCGTGTTCAACGCCGCCAACGAGGAGGCGGTGGACGCCTTCCACGCCGGCGCCCTGCCCTTCGACGGGATCGTGGACACGGTCCGCGCCGTCGTCGCCGACTATGCCCCCGAGCACGTGCTCGCCGCGGCCGGCCACGACCCCGCGCCCGCGGCGCTCACCGTGGATGCCGTGCTCGCCGCCGAGACCTGGGCGCGCCGTGCGGCGCGGGCCCGCTGGTGACCGTCGTGGAGATCCTCTGGTACGTCACGGGCGTCCTCGCGGTCGCGCTGGGCCTGGCGGTCTCGATCGCCCTGCACGAGGTCGGCCACCTCATCCCGGCCAAGCTCTTCGGCGTGCGCGTCACGCAGTACATGATCGGCTTCGGCCCGACGCTCTTCTCCTGGCGCCGCGGCGAGACGGAGTACGGGTTCAAGGCCGTCCCGCTGGGCGGCTACGTCGCGATGATCGGGATGCTGCCCCCGCCGCGGCCCGGACAGACGCCCCGCACGGCGTCCACGGGCTTCGTCCAGCAGCTGGGCCGCCTGGCCGACGACGCGCGGGCCCAGGCCGCCGAGGAGGTCCGCCCCGGCGACGAGCACCGCCGCTTCCTCGCCCTGCCGGTGTGGAAGCGCGTGGTGATCATGCTCGGCGGGCCGTTCATGAACCTGCTCATCGCGCTGGGCCTCACCGCCCTGCTGGTCACCACGGTGGGCACCTCGCAGCCCAGCACCACCGTCGCCGAGGTCTACCGGTGCGTGGTCACGACGCAGGAGCAGCAGACCCGCGCCGCCTCCGGCGGGACAGAGGACTGCCGCCCGGGCGATCCCGCCGGGCCCGCCCACGAGGCGGGACTGCGCCCCGGGGACACCGTGCTCGCCTTCGACGGGCAGCCGGTCTCCGACTGGGACGCCCTCTCCGCCGCGATCCGGGACCGCGCCGGACAGCCCACCCGGATCGAGTGGGAACGCGACGGCGAGCGGATGAGCGCCACCCTGACCCCGCGCCTGACCGAACGGCCCGTGACGGACGCGCTGGGCCGGCCCGAGCGGGCCCCGGACGGGACCGTCGCGACCCACGAGGTCGGGTTCATCGGCATGGGCGCGCAGCTCGAGACGGTCCGCGGCACCCCGCTCGACGCCGGCCCGCTCGTCGCCCAGCAGGTGCGCGGCGTCGTCGACGTCGTCCTCGTGCTGCCGCAGCGGCTGTGGGACACCGCCGTCGCCGTGGTGACCCCGGCCGAGCGCGACCCGGACGGCCCGATGTCCGTGGTGGGCGTCGGACGGATCGCCGGGGAGGCGGCGGCGCTCGAGCAGGCCACGCTGACGGACAAGGCCGCCCTGCTGCTGTCCCTGCTGGCGGGCGTGAACGTGGCTCTCATGGTGTTCAACCTCATCCCGCTGCTCCCGCTCGACGGCGGCCACGTGGCCGGCGCCCTGTGGGAGGCGGTGCGCCGCGGCTGGGCCCGGATCACGGGCCGCCCCGACCCGGGGCCGTTCGACCTGGCCCGCATGCTGCCGCTGACCTACGCGGTGGGCGCGGCGATGCTGCTCATGGGCGTCCTCCTGATCGTGGCGGACATCGTGGAGCCGGTCCGGCTGTTCTGAGTCCGGTCCGTTCGCCGTGGGCGGTCGCCCCGCGCCCCGGGGCGCCCGCGCGCCTAGGATGGACCGGAGAACCCGGCGGCCCCGCGCCGTCGACCCCGAGAACCCATGAGGAGCGCCCCCGTGCCCGTCAGCCTTGGAATGCCGTCCGCCCCGCCGCCCGTGCTGGCCCCGCGCCGCACCACTCGGCAGATCCAGGTGGGCTCGGTGGGTGTCGGCTCGCAGCACCCCGTCTCGGTGCAGTCGATGACCACCACCAAGACGCACGACATCGGCGCGACCCTGCAGCAGATCGCCGAGCTCACGGCCGCCGGCTGCGACATCGTCCGCGTGGCCTGCCCCACGGACAAGGACGCCGAGGCCCTCAAGGTCATCGCCCAGCAGTCCACCATCCCCGTGATCGCGGACATCCACTTCCAGCCGAAGTACGTGTTCGCGGCGATCGAGGCCGGCTGCGGCGCCGTGCGCGTGAACCCGGGCAACATCAAGAAGTTCGACGACAAGGTCAAGGAGATCGCCCAGGCCGCCTCGGACCATGGCACCTCCATCCGCATCGGCGTCAACGCCGGCTCCCTGGACCCGCGCCTGCTGCAGAAGCACGGCAAGGCCACCCCGGAGGCCCTCGTCGAGTCCGCCGTCTGGGAGGCCTCCCTCTTCGAGGAGCACGGCTTCAAGGACTTCAAGATCTCCGTCAAGCACAACGACCCGGTGATCATGGCCCGCGCCTACGAGCTGCTCGCCGAGCAGGGTGACTGGCCGCTGCACCTCGGCGTCACCGAGGCCGGCCCGGCCTTCCAGGGCACCATCAAGTCCGCCACCGCCTTCGGCTACCTGCTCGGCCAGGGCATCGGCGACACCATCCGCGTCTCCCTCTCCGCGCCGCCGGTCGAGGAGGTCAAGGTGGGCCTGCAGATCCTGCAGTCCCTGAACCTGCGTGAGCGCAAGCTCGAGATCGTCTCCTGCCCCTCGTGCGGCCGCGCCCAGGTGGACGTGTACACGCTGGCCGAGCAGGTCACCGAGGGCCTCCAGGACCTCGAGGTCCCGCTGCGGGTGGCCGTCATGGGCTGCGTCGTCAACGGGCCGGGCGAGGCCCGCGAGGCCGATCTCGGCGTCGCCTCCGGCAACGGCAAGGGCCAGATCTTCGTCAAGGGCGAGGTCATCCGCACCGTGCCCGAGGACCAGATCGTGGAGACCCTCATCGAGGAGGCCAACCGGATCGCCGGTGAGATGGACCTGGGGGAGGACGGCGGTGACCAGGCTGCCGCCGGTGCCCCGGTGGTCTCCGTCCACTGACCGGGAGGTCCGGGCCGCCACGGGAGACCGCGTCCGCCTGCTGACCGACGCGGACACCGCCGCGCTCGCGGCCCTGTCCGCCCGTGCCCCCGTGTCCAACGTGTTCGTGGACTCCCTGCTCGAGGCGGGCCGCCTGGCCGGCCCGCGCGGGGGAGCGGCGGGCACCCTGTTCCTCGGGATCGACGACGACGCCCCGGGCGCCGGGGGGCTGCGGGCGGCCGTCTGGATCGGCTCGAACGTGGTGCCGGTCGCCGCGTCCGAGGCCCCGGACGCGGGCTGGGCGCCGGGCGACGCGGAGGCGTTCGGCGCGGCGGCCGCGGCGCTGCGCCGCCGGTACGGGTCGATCTACGGCCCGGCCGGTCCCGTGCTGGCCGCCGGCGAGGCCCTCGCCGCCGCGGGCCACCGGTCCCGGTCCGTGCGCGCCGACCAGCCGCTGCTCGTGCTGGGCACGGCCCGGGGTATCGACCCGAACCCGTACGTGGTGCAGGCGCAGCCACGCGACTTCGCGCGCGTCCTGCCGGCCAGCGCGGCGATGTTCGAGGAGGAGCTCGGCTTCTCCCCGTTCGCCGGCGGCGCGGCCCAGTACCGGGACCGGGTCGAGCGGCTGATCCACGCCGGGCGCGTCTTCATCGACCCGGGCCCGCGCGACGCGGGCGGCCCGCTGCGCTTCAAGGCGGACATCGGGCTGCTCTCCTCCCGGTGCGCCCAGATCCAGGGCGTGTGGATGGCCCCCGCCGCGCGGGGCCGAGGGCTGGCGGCGTCGGCGATGGCCGCCGTCGTGGACTACGTGCGCCTCCAGGCGCCCGTGGTCAGCCTCTATGTCAACGCGTACAACACCCCCGCGCTGCGCACGTACGAGCGCGTGGGGTTCGAGCGGCGCGGCACGTTCGCGACAGTCCTGTACTGACCCGGCGGACCCTGCGCGGGCGATAGGATCGGCGGTCAGGACGCCGGGCACCCCGTGCCGGCGTCGTCCCGTCCCGCGCGCCGCCCCCGACCGCGCGAGCCCGTCCGAGGAGGCCCCGTCATGCCCCTGCGCATGTCCACCCTGTTCCTGCGCACCCTGCGCGACGACCCGGCGGAGGCCGAGGTGGCGAGCCACAGGCTCCTCGTCCGTGCCGGGTACATCCGTCGCGCGGCCCCGGGCATCTACTCGTGGCTGCCGCTGGGCCTGAAGGTGCTGGCCAAGGTGGAGCGGATCGTGCGCGAGGAGATGGACGCGATCGGCGCCCAGGAGGTGCACTTCCCGGCGCTGCTGCCGCGGGAGCCCTACGAGGCCACGGGGCGCTGGGACGAGTACGGCGACGGGCTGTTCCGCCTGCAGGACCGCAGGGGCAACGACTACCTCCTGGCCCCCACGCACGAGGAGATGTTCACGCTCCTGGTGAAGGACCTGTACTCCTCGTACAAGGACCTGCCCGCGTACCTGTACCAGATCCAGACCAAGTACCGGGACGAGGCCCGCCCGCGCGCCGGCCTGCTCCGCGGGCGCGAGTTCATCATGAAGGACTCCTACTCCTTCACGGTGGACGACGCCGGCCTGGACGCCGCGTACGAGGCCCACCGGGCCGCCTACCTGCGGATCTTCGACCGCCTCGGCCTCGAGGTCGTGCCGGTGCGGGCCACCTCCGGTGCGATGGGCGGCTCCCGCTCCGAGGAGTTCCTACACCCCACCGAGGTGGGCGAGGACACCTTCGTCGAATCCGACGGCGGCTACCGGGCCAACGTCGAGGCCGTCACCACGGTGGCCCCCGCCCCGCTGGACGAGGCCGCCATGGCGGCCCTGCCCGCCGCCGAGGTCAAGGACACCCCGGTCTCCACCACCATCGCCGCGCTCGTGGACGTCGCCAACCAGCTGGCCCCGCGCGAGGGCGAGCCGTGGACCGCCGCGGACACGCTCAAGTGCGTCGTGGTCACCGCGGTGGTGGACGGCGGTGAGCGCCGCCCGTTCGTCGTGGGCGTGCCCGGCGACCGTGAGGTGGACCTCAAGCGTCTCGAGGCCTCCGTGGGCCCGGCGCTCGGCGTGGTCGGCGAGCCCACGCTCGAGGCCGCGACCGCCGCGGACCTGGCCGCGCACCCCGCCCTGGTCAAGGGCTACATCGGCCCCGCGGCCGCCGACGCGGTCGAGGGCACCCCGGTGCTCGGCGCGGAGGACTCCGTCTCGGGCCTGCCCTTCTTCGTGGACCCGCGCATCGCCCCCGGCACGGCGTGGATCACCGGCGCGAACGCGGACCAGCGCCACGTGTTCGGCCTCGTGGCCGGCCGCGACTTCACGTGGGACGGCGTGCTGGAGGCCACCGCGGTGCGTGAGGGCGACGAGGCCCCCGACGGCTCCGGCCCGCTGCACACCCGCCGCGGCATGGAGATGGGCCACATCTTCCAGCTCGGCCGCAAGTACGCCGAGGCCCTCGACCTGAAGGTCCTCGACGTCCACGGCAAGCAGGTCGTGGTGACCATGGGCTCCTACGGCATCGGCATCACGCGCGCCGTCGCCGCGATCGCCGAGCGCTACCACGACGACAAGGGCCTGGCATGGCCGCGCGCCGTGGCTCCGGCGGACGTGCATGTCGTCGTCGCCACGAAGGGCGAGGACGGCCTCGCCGCCGCCGAGACGCTCGCCGCGGGCCTCGAGGCCGAGGGCCTGACCGTGCTCGTGGACGACCGTCCGAAGGTCAGCCCGGGCGTGAAGTTCAAGGACGCCGAGCTCATCGGCGTGCCCACCACGGTGGTGATCGGCCGCGGCCTGGCCGACGGCGAGCTCGAGCTCAAGGACCGTGCCACCGGCGAGGCCCGCCCCGTGCCCGTGGACGGGGCCGTCGCGGCCGTGCTCACGGAGGTGCGCGACGGGCGCTGAGTGGTTCGGCGCCGTCGAGCTGACCGCCGGACTGCTCGTCCTCGTGCTCGCCGCGGGCTTCGCGGCGGGCTGGATCGACGCCGTCGTGGGCGGGGGCGGCCTGCTGCAGCTGCCGGCCCTGCTGCTCGTGCCCGGGCTGAGCCCGATCCAGGCCCTGGCCACCAACAAGCTCGGCTCGGTGTTCGGCACGGCGACGTCGGCGCTCACCTACCGGCGGCGCCTGCGGCAGGACCTGTCCACCGCACTGCCGATGGCCGCCGTCGCCTTCGGGGCGGCCCTGGGCGGGGCCATGGTCGCCGCGCATCTGCCGGCCGGCGTGATCCGGCCCGTGATCCTGGTGGCGTTGATCGCCGTCGCCGTGTTCACGGCCGTGCGCCCGGGCCTCGGGCAGGTCGCCGGCGTGGGGCCGCGGCGGAGCGCCGCGCTGGCCCGGGCCGTGGCGCTCGGCGCGGCGGTGGGCTTCTACGACGGGGTCCTCGGCCCCGGCACGGGCACGTTCCTCATCCTGGGGCTGGTCCTGCTGCTCAAGTTCGACTTCCTGCACGCCTCGGCACAGGCGAAGGTGGTCAACCTCGCGACCAACCTCGGCGCGCTCGCGTACTTCGTGCCCGCAGGGCACGCGGTGCTGGGCCTGGGGCTGCTGCTCGGCGCGGCCAACCTCGTGGGCGGCTACGTGGGGGCCCGCATGGCGATCGCCCGCGGCACCGGCTTCATCCGCGTGGTGTACCTCATGGTGGTGACCGCGCTCATCGTCAAGGTCGGCGCGGACACCCTCGCCCCGCTGCTGCGCTGACCGCGGCCCGTCCGACCCGGTCGGGAGCACTCGGCCCCGCCGTGGGCCGCGGTCAGCGCAGCAGCGGGGCGAGGGTGTCC